>JAGYLA010000031.1 GCA_018401215.1 Bacilli bacterium
ACAGTCTTTGCGTAGGCAACATAATGCTCTTGACGATAATGTGAAGGTTAGTGTTGAGCAGTTGCTTAATCACACGGATGAGGACACTAAACTTAAATCGTTGGTGTTGTTTTTGGTTAACAATGATGATGGTGATGCGGATTTGTATAAGATTCGTAATGGTTTGGTGTATCAACTGTTTTATACGGAGTGGGATTTCCGTCCGAGTTTGACTGAGTATGTCAAAAATAATCAGGATAGTTTGCCTGATGTCTCTGTTTTAGTTGAATAAGGGTGGTGTGTGCCGTTGTCCAGAAGTTGTGTGTCTCAGGCTTTGGCCGCTTTAGATGCAGGATGTGTTCAATGGTGTAGCTGTCCGGCAGGAATTGTGTCAATGTAATGTTATGGGTGTATACGCATGCTATGTACGGCAAGCTTCGATGCGCGACATTATCTTTACCTCTGTGAGCTGAAGATACTCGTTGCAAGACTCGACCAGTGCGGTGACGATGCTATCAACTTAACCTCTTCCGTTGATACAGTTTCGGTGTATGCCGCGCCGGGTGGCCGACATGTCAGAACAGGCGTGTTGGCTGCCCGGTGTTGTCAACTTTATGAAAGGTGTTGTTGTGATTATTAAAGTTAATGAGTTGGATAATGTTGTTCGTGGTTTGAATTATTTTGTGGGTACGCAGCGGGTGGACCATAAGTTGTTGAATTATGTGGCTTCTAATACGTTGGTGGGTTATTTTGGTTCGTTGAAGGCGTTGTGGACTGCTATTAGTGATTTGCAGTGGAAACCTAAGCGGGGTAAGTCGTCTGATGATTCTGATAGGGGTGATTTTCAAACGTTTAATTCGTTGGGTGAGGCGTTGGATGTGTTTACTCGTAATCCTCGTAGTGTGCGTAAGTTTTCTGAGGATAATGTTGCGTTGACTGCTGATGATGCGGTGGGTAAGGATGTGACGTTTGATGTGACGGGTGATTTTTTGGATATTGGTAAGTTTATGGAGGGTGAGCCGGAGTGTTTTGGTGTGGCCCATAATGGTAATCCAAATAATTTGACTGTTAATTTGTTGATGAATGTGTCGGCTAGTTCGTATGTGTCTCGTGAGGCTATTACGGCTAAGCAGGCGCGGTTGTTACGGTTGGTGGATTGGTTGGAGAATCAGAATGTTCGGTGCCGTATCACTGGTTTTGAGTCAACTCATACTATGCATGCTGAGATTGTGTTGAAGGATTATGATGAGATGGTTGACCTTAATGATGTTGCTGTTGTTGGTCATAGTGATTTTTTGCGGCGTGTGTGTTTTCTTTGTCGGAGCAGTCGGAGACGTGGTCGTCGGGGTATGGTCATCCTGCGGATTTTACGTATGCGATGAAGAAGAGTTTTGTTGCTGACCGGCTGATGGTTTAACTGTTTTTATTGGGCACCAGCACGTTCAGATTGAGGCTGTGGATGCGGAGTTCGATAAACTGGAGGAATAAGGTTGATGTTATTAATGATTCGTCGCCGGCTGATTTCTCACCGTGTAATTCGTTGGAATTAGATTTCAGAGGTTGTTATGGGTAAGGATATTAATTTTGGGGAAGACCCTAAGGTTACGAAAATGGCTGACCGTTTGCGTGTTGTATGAGCAGATTATGGGGACGTTGCAGCAGCATTTGGTTGATGCTTGTAAGCAATGATGGGAAAGTATTCAGCAGTTGATTGCTGTGATGGAGGAGGCTGGCCGTGAGTGGATTGCTGAGGTTGGTGATAACATGATGAGATGGTTGTGTCTGCCGCACAGAAAGCATTAAATACCGTTTTTGCGTCAGACCCAGTTGATTGAGGAGTTGTCAATGATGATAAAAACAACCGTTTGCAGAGGCAGCGTTTTGGCATAAACTTAATTGCTTCTTCATTGATGAGAGGTTGAGGGTCCGGAGCCTAGTTGCCTGTGGGTGGTAAGAAGTTGTTGCCGGAGGAGACGTTTACCCATAACCGTAAGGTTTTGTATAAGCGGGTGTATACGTCTGATGGAACTGATGGTAATAAGGTTGATGCAATTCCTAATCTTCATTTGTTGTTGTGGGATTTTGAGGAGAAAGCTGTTATGCTCTATCACGTTTTCGTTGCATGAGGCGTTGAGTGAGGGTATTGCTGAACCGTTTATTAGTAGTTGTGTTTCTGATGAGGGTAAATAGTTTATTTGGTATACGATTATGGAGTTTGTGAAGTCTAATCGTGATGCTGCTGTTGATGGTATGAGACTGCTGACACGCTACGTGGTTTGTATGTTCGTCCGTGTCGGTTGTGTGTCCTAAACCTGATTGTGTTTCGATTTGTTGCGAGGCGAAGAAGGATGCTGAGATTAATATTGTGGATGCGTTTGCGGATATTAATCCTGCTTACTGTTTGATTATCAACGCCCCACAGGTTAGTAGGTATCGTGGGCGTTGTTTTATTGAAGGGTGATGCACAATGGTTGTTGGTGTTGGTGAGCGTGTTGCTGGTGAGAATGCTTTTGATTTGTTGACGCGGTCTTAGTCGTGAGGCTTTTAGTGTTCTTGTGAATGATATGAGTACGGGTAAAGTACTTCGTATAGTTGTGTCGAGGTCACCTAAGTCTGATGGTGACCGTGAGCTTGTGTTTAGGATATTGGTCCCACATTTTGACAGTAACCAAAGATGAGTTTCTGGTGTTGTTGAGGTTGTGGGCTGATACGGGTAACCGCCAGTGGACTGATGAGTCGTGGTGTTTGAGGGGTTCTCCACTCACGGTAAGCAGTTGTCTGGGGCAAATCTGGGAGTTGTTTTTCTGGGAGCCGCAGCATCAAACTAATTTGTTGTCTGTGTGGGCTGCGTCTAGTGCTGATGATTGGTGGCGTGATATACGTCTTTGCGTGGTAGTGATAATTTAACGTTTATGGTTGAGGAGTTTTTTAACAGTTCGACTTCTACGTTTCAGGAGTTGGGTACTGTACTGTGGGTTGTGTTACTACTCTTAATCCTGAGCATGTTAAACGTATTACTATGCATGTTGGTAATGAGTTAGCTAAGGGTGTGTATTTTCTGGATAGGGAACCTGTTGTTGGTACTGGTGCCCCTATTCCGGGTATGCCTGGTGAGGGTGCTGTTGTTGGTGATGGTGCTGGTAGTTTTGGTGGGACAGAGGGTTCCGCTAAATATAATATTCCGCCTATGCCTGGTGAGAGTGACGCTATTCGTGTTGCTGTTGCTGGTTGGTGGGGTACCAAATCGAATGGAAAGGGTTAATGATGTCGAATAGGAAAATTGTTTTAACTATTAGTAAAACTGATGATAGTAGTGGTCCGCCTTCGGATATTAAGATGGAAACTGAGGGTGATGTTAACGCGGTCGATGCAATTTATACGTTGTATGGTGCTGTGGGTAATGTTGTGGAGATGTTGTTGCGTTCGGCTGCGACTGCGGTTTTTGATACTAAGAGCCATATTTTTCATGAGGAACTTATGGAGGGGTTGGCTCCGCATGCTGCTGAGCATTTCTTTGAGAATGTTAAAGCGACTTTAACTTTTGTTGATGAGTTGCTGAAACTTATTGAGTCTAAGGATGAAAAGGTTATTCGTGATTGGTTGGACTCTCGTGTTGAGGTTCCGTCTGAGGATGGGTAGGTTCTGATGGATGATTTCATTGATGATGTTTTGTCTGGTAAAGATAAGTTGTTGACGTCTGGTGAGGTTTCGCAGATTTTGAATGTTAATGCGAATACTTTGTATTTGTGGCGTCAGTCTTCTGAAGTTAATTTGCCGTTTCAACGGTTTGTTGCTCCTGGTCAGACGCGTGGCATGATTCGATATAAGTATTCGGATGTGTTGGCGTTTATTGATGCTGCCGCTCAACGTGGTATAGAAGAGAGTGTTTCTTCTGTTGCTGAGGGTGGAGCTGTGACTAGGACTGTTTCGTTTGAGATTTCTGATTCTGAGGAATTGGATGAGTTTCAGGCGAGGTTGCAGGCGCAGAGGGATAAGTCTTTGCGTCGTAAGCAGAAGCAGGCTAAGAAAAATAAGGATGGGTTGCAGCGTGTCAGTTTGACTGATGCGGTTGTTCGTAAGAATCCGGAGTTGTTGGAGTCTTATGATGTTGACGATAAGGCTGAGCAGACTCGACGACTTGTTGAGGATTTGTTAGCTGAGTTTGATTCGTTTGGTCAGGTTAGTGATGGTTATAAGTCGGAGGATAATGATGAGTGATTCGTTT
>JAGYLA010000032.1 GCA_018401215.1 Bacilli bacterium
ATTGGTTGTAACGCTTAACGGCGAATGCATCGATTTGAGGCATATTTGCCTGAATAGGGCTGAACCTAGAGTGTTCCGCTTGCCGCCCTATGCACCAGCCTAGAAAGTGCCTTAAATCGCCATTAAAGGCTAGGCGCATGTCGTTGGGAGACTCCAGAGTCTGGCCGGTGCGCGTTAAAGGATGGCCAAGGTAGCGGGATCGCTTCATTAAGGGTTCATCCCCCTGGGTGGGTGTAAACACGATCACACTTCACCGCCGAGAATCGCTGACAGTTCCTCATCGAGTCGGTAATTGCCGGCAGACTTGATCCATTCATCGGTGACGCCGTAAGGCTGACCGTCCATTGTGAAAAGCACCCATTGACCACCGGTATTAGTCGGCACCGATAAGCCAATGAGGATGCCACCTGATGCCTCATCGAGGCGTATATGCGGCACGAACAATTGTGCGTCATGTATCGCCAACATCAGGAACTCGAACCGCAATTGACCATCTAATCGTGTCATCAAAGCGCCGCCGATGACAGGTTCGACGGTCAACACGTAGTCGAGGAATCCGCTATGAAGTGCACGCCACGCCGCCGGCGGCAGATCAACGCGAACGCTAGACATGCGTGCCCACTAGCTCGAACTCAATATTTCGCGCCGTCTCAACTCTCACGGCGTAACCGTGCGCCTCCAGATAACGCGCAAACTTTGTCGCCGCCGGACGTTGCTGGAATATCCGTGTGTGCCGAATGATTCCGGCATCGTCAACGCCTCGCACTCTGATGAGTCGAGGGATTTTCATTTTTCTGACCATTGGAACTCCTCGTGTTGTTGTATCCCGTTGTTCACCATGTAGGTATGTGTCACATGTGGGACATACGGGATACTTCGTGTCCCAGTGATATCCCGTATATCCCGTATATCCCGTAGTTCTACATACGGGAGCGGGATACTTCGTCGGATCTAGATTCATGTCGCCACCTCGAAAATTCCGCGTTCACCCTTAACCGGCGTCAATTTCACCGGCGTCGAGTTCTTCCATCTGTGAATCGCTTTGTTTGCTGCCGACTCAGGAGCCGCGGCGTCGCCATATATCTCGATGACCTGTTGACGCGTCACGATGCCACCGTCGGCGGCGGCGACTACGTCCGCCCATTTGTCGGTGACCCGTCCATCGCGTGCGATGTTGAATGTCCCATCGAGTTCGGCAATGGTGAGGTAGTTCGTTGAACCTGTCGGAGTGGCACGAACCGAACCGGCGTGGGATTCCTTGCGATATTCGACGGCCGGTGGCTTTATCCCGAGATTACTTTTGTCAACGCCGACCCACACGGAGTCCGGTTTTTCGGGATCTTGGAGTGCCAATAATTGAACGCGCGCTACTTGACGAAGCACCCCGGTGGAACCCACTCGATCACGGGTCGATCCGTTGGTTCGGTTGGTATGACTTACGGCGATGACGGTGATTCCAAGGCGTCGGACAAACCGAGTCCAAGGGTCGAGGACTTGCCGCGCCTGCTGAGAATCTTTGACACTCAATCCGCCTGGTACCGTGCTAATCCAAGGATCAACGAAAATGACTTTGATGTCCTTCTCAATCACAATTCGTTCCACGTGTGCGGAATGAGTTGGAAACAATGGAACACCTGTCAGAGTTTCGGCGTCACTTGCCATGATGAAGCATCGACTTAAGTCAGCGCCGGCGGCCTCAAGCCTTGGCCTGAGTACGCGCTCGGGATCATCCTCGGCGGCAACGAAAAGCACATTGATGGGGTCATCCGATGTTGTGAGTACGGCAGACAAATGGCAAGTGAAAAGGCCTTTTCCGATGCCTTCATCGCCAACAAATAGGACGACCTCTTTTTGTGGGATTAGGTCATTTGTGAACCATTGAATTTCCCGAGGCTCAATTGTGTCAAATGACCTTGCAATAAATAGCGGCGGCTTGATATCCGAATCGACGGTGACAGGATCCACCGCTGGCCTTTGTGGCATCTCTGGCAATGAATTCAGCCATTCAATTCCCGCGCTTTCCGGCGTCCAAATTTCCTCGACCCTTTTCCAAAGATCTTTGGCCGGATACTTTTTGAAAATGATATTCCATCGCTTCATTGCTGAATATGTTGTGTCTAAGTTGAGTTCGTCGGCCGCACAACTTTTCACGATCTCGACGAAGTTGGTGCTTCGATTATTGGCCGCCTTTATTTCCTTGATGTTTGCGATTGCTTCATCAATAGCGGCGGTGATTGTTTGCGGAATTTCGCGAACCTGAGTGGGGTCATGTTGCACCGATGATTCTTGCGACGCCTTTTTTTCCGTGACCCGTAACCAAATATCGTCAGCGATAACGGCGACATCATCTAGCTCGAATGAATCCAAAGTCGGTGACCAGTCGCCGTAGCGTGAGAATGTTCCCGGCGCGACGACGTAACCATTGTTTGAACGAATATCGATACCGGCATTTTCACCCCAAGGCTTGCCACTCGGAACAATTGTGTCGAGATCCTTTTTCCTGTAATAAAGGTGAAGTCCATTTCCCGTCGCCGTGGCGACTTTGTATGTCGGCGGCAGGTTCAAACTTTCGGCGAATGCAACACCGTCTTTTTCTTTGACATGTTGATCGAGATCAATAACGACGAGTCCGGCGAGTCCAGGCACATGACCGACGCCGATGTCCTCATGGGGCTTACGAAGTTTTTCAGCCTGCGCAAATAAGAGGCGAATGGTGTCCAAATCTGAGGATGCATTGTGGAAACCACCTTTGATTGCGAACGGTTTTTTCTCTAATTTTTCCGGTGTTTCATAAATGCGAATCGGAAAAACGTGGAACCCGTATTTGTCTGCTAACTCCAGCGCCGTATCCAGCGCGCTCATCGTTTCACCGTGACCATCGGCCGGGATGTAATCCACGCGTGAACATCGTCTGGAACTAGGCGCAATGATGCACCGACTTTGTACGCGTTGACTTCACCTCGACTTATGGCACGGCGAACGGTTCTGGGCGATAAGGCGGCGATTTTTGCCGCATCACGAATTGACATGTATTCCATTGAAGGCTCCGAAGATAAGGCGGTAACTCCACGCAAGGCAAAGTCATCGCGAAAGAATGATGTTTGCTTGCCTAAGGCGGAGTCCGAACCTCGAACCTAATCTTTCAGGTTGGCACAAGTGTTCGGTCGGCTTCGGATGCGGCGTTGTGGTACGGCCGGCTTTTGACATTAGAGTACACGACTATTCAGACGACGTCTATGGGGTCGATTTGTGGACACGGAGAATTGCCAACGCACCAACGTTTTGCCACAAAATCATTGCGAGTTAAGACCCGCTAGTGACGTACAAACTAATACCTAGCGACCAGACCGCTTGCGCTCGGCCAAAACCGCCTCAATTACCTCGATCTTCTTCTGGTTGTGTCTTGAGTCTCGGAGTGCATCTGCGTTCGCCACGATGCCAATTGCAATCAAAAAGGCGCCAGGCATCCATAGCAAACCCCAGGCAGATTTGGATTCGTATGTGGCTAATCCTATGCCTAGCAGAACCACACCAATCCCTAGTAACCAGAAGGGTAAATGATTTTTTGCCCCATCTTGTTGATGCTTTCGCAAAGAATTCAACTGCTCATGAAGT
>JAGYLA010000033.1 GCA_018401215.1 Bacilli bacterium
TTCTAGTTTCGTTCGAACGACACTCAAGATACGTGTTTTTCCAACCCCTGGTTTACCATAAATATAAATGCCACGCATGAATTCCGTACGTTGAATGTAATCAACCAAGTAGTCCGTAATTGCGATGCGTTCTTCGGTTTGTTCAAACTCGTCATGCATGCTTTCAGCGATAAATGGTAAGCGGTTGATTGAGACTGGGGCATTGACCTTGTATTCCACCATGACTCGCTCACCGCGAAGCACAAGGACGGCTTGATTGACCCCAGGCAAATTGGTTTCATTGATATAACGATATAAACTTGTTAAGTTTTCATCGACCGCTTGATCACTCAATTGATTGCGTGATAAAAATTCACGAATTTGTTGGTTCGCTAAGACTTCTTTTTTAATGTCTTCAAACAAGATGGTTGGCGTTACGAGCTCACTAATCTTTTTCATGCGACCTCACAGCTTGGAAAAACGCGAACGTACGTCATCGATCGATAACGACGCTTGTTTTTTCGATTGGGATGCTTTGGCTTGAGCATCGGATGTTGCTTGTTCCTGACGAAGTTCAGACAACCAGGCAATGCCTGATTGTTCTTCTTGGGATTTGATGTATTTGTCGACTTGATCGATGGTCGTTAGTTTATTGCGACCCCACTCATTGGCAATTTTAGCGAAGTAATTGTAACTTGGCATTTTGCCTTTCGTGCGGTGCAAGACAAAGTAAAACATGTAATTGACGATTTCTGTCGGTAGTTTATTGATGGAGACAAGTTTACGGGCAATTTCTAATTCCGTTGGTGCAGCCGCCGTTGAGGACAATTGTTCCAATAGTTCTCTTGTACTCATCGATTGGAGTTGTCGAAGTAATGGTTCACTCGAAGGAGTGGACCCTTGCGAAACCACATGGGTCGTACGTTGAAAGCCGTAAACATCTTTGGCGGCTTTGGCGACCTTTTTGGTGTCAAATTGTTGTGTTACATCATCGAGTGAAAACAAATACACTTTCGCGACTTGTTCATACGGTAAGGCATACACTTGATACACACTTGAGAGTTCATCAATCAATTCTTTGGTGATTCGCTCAGGGCGATACATCGGATTGATGTGTTGATCAATCTGTTATCAAAGTTGGTTGATTGTTGAATCGACGTGTCGCTTCATGACGAAGTGCATTCAGACGTTGGGGAATCGATAAATTCGCTTGAAAAACTTCATCGAAGCGTTTCGAGATGTCTTTGGCATGTTTTGGGGTTTGCGGGAGTTGAAAGCGAGTGATTAAAAATTGATAGGTTTTCGAGACGTCGCAAGAGTTGATGACTTAGCGATGCTTCGTCAAAGAACTCGCGAGCGGATAATGGTTTATTCAATTGAAACAGTGGATTCGGTATCGACTTGAAAAGCGACAGTAATCCAATCGCTTCGAGACGTTCAGATGGCTTTGTTTGAGTTCATTGGGTCGACAAGACGCAAGTTCACAAAGTTCAGATTCTTTCATGTGAGCACGCAAGTGGTCATGATTGATTCGTTGATAGAGTAGTGTAATGAGACTACTTGCTAAGGAACCCATGATGGGTTGATACAAGAGAGATACATGCAATTGATCTTCGGAGGTCAATCTTGAGGATGCTTGAAAGAGATAACGGTTCATCCGGTCACCTCTGTCAAAAACGATTCCAATTGTTCGATGACTGGACCAAATTCATCATTGTTTGTAATGATTAATGATGCTTGTTTTGCACTAGCAAACATGTATTCTTGACGAGCAATCATCTTGGATGCGGTATCTGGACTATATCCTCGTTGTAACAACCGGCGCTTACGAATCATTTCATCGGCCGTGACAAAGACGGTGGCGTCACACAGTGAGACCACGGTCGTATCAAACAAAATCGCCATATCAACTAAGGTATGTTTGTCTGGATGAATGTTTGCTTTGACCGCTTCTTGAAGAAGTGGTCTCATCAAGTGATTGAGTTTGTCCAAGGACGTTTGATCAGAAAACACAATTTCAGCGAGTTTCGATCGGTTAATACGACCCAAATCACAAGCCGTAGGAAACAAGGAAGCGACTTGATCAATCACTTCTTGATGTTGATAGAGTCCATGCGCAAGCGCATCGACATCAATCACATGAAATCCTTGTTTGTCAAAGTAGTCGCAAAGCAGTGTTTTCCCTGCTCCTGACGGACCACCAATGCCAATGACTTTCATTGAAATTGTCCTTTCTAAAGGTACGTTATTGTATCACTATGACACTCGAACTTCCATGCTTAGCGTCGAATTTGACATGAAGGACATGTATACGTCCCTCGTCCATTCACAAAGGTTTTGCGAATAATCGACGAACACACGTCGCATTCTTCGCCTTCTTTGTCATGGACATGCAGTTCGTTTTGAAACTTGCCAGTAACCCCTAAGGAATCGGTATAGGTGCGAATCGTGGTTCCCCCAAGGGCAATCGCTTTGTTGATCACTTGTGGAATCACTTCCACCAAGGCTTGGAAGTCTTTCTTGCGCAAACGGTTCATTCGTGTCGCGGGATGCAAGCCAATCAAAAAGCACACTTCATTGACATAAATGTTTCCTAACCCCGCAACAATGTGTTGATCTAACAAATACCCTTTCAAGGTTTGTTTGTGAGCAAAACGCTTCAAATACTCCACACTCAAAAACTCCGCTTGGGGTTCGACCCCAAGTCGAGAGGAAAAATAATCCTCTAGTTGATCTGGGGAAACGAGCTCCATCGTGCCAAACTTGCGCGTGTCGTTATAGCGAAGTTGTTTGCCACTTTCAAAGACAAAAATCACATGGTCATGCTTGTCAAATTCTTCGTCTTGTTTGATGTAGTATTTGCCTTCCATGCGCAAGTGCGAAATCAGGACGACATCATCCAAGTGAAACAAGATGTATTTCCCACGCCTTGATAGTTCGTGAATCTGTTGGCCAATGACGTCAAAAAACGGCGTGCGAATGATGCCGTCATATCGTTCAATAACGTCAACAATTCGTTCGCCTTTGATTAACGTGTTCAGCGTGGAGACAACGGTTTGAACTTCTGGTAGCTCTGGCATTATTTCACCTGATACAAGTTCGATCCAGAACCCATTTCGACATCCAGTGGCACCGATAAGATGACCGCATGCTTCATATGAGATTCTACGAGC
>JAGYLA010000034.1 GCA_018401215.1 Bacilli bacterium
CAAAAGACCATAATTGGTCTTATTTTTTTTGGTGCGGATGATGTGATTTGAACACACACGAGCATTTGCTCACCACCCCCTCAAGATGGCGCGTCTACCAGTTCCGCCACACCCGCAAGATGCCTAATCATCTTATCAAACCTTATTGGTTGCGACAAGGAAAATTAAGGATTTATCCGGTCGATTCCAACGCTTCAATCAACGAAATCATCGCCGCGACAATCTCAGCTTTGTCGAATTCAATGTCCGTTTGGTACCCTTGCTCCTTCAAAATCGGAATATGGATGAACCCAACAGGTAATTTCTTTGGTAAGTGAAACAACGCTTCATACATGATATGGTTGCACACAAAGGTCCCTGCGCTGTTGGAAATGGCAACGGGATGTCCGGCTGCTTTGAGTTGCGCCGCAAGCTCGTGGATCGGAAGTCGAGTGAAAATGGCGTCCGGCCCTTTTCGTTCAATCTTTGTTTCAATGAGCTGGACGCCATCGTTGTCGGCAATGCGGGCATCATCGATGTTGATCGCAACACGCTCCAATGAAATAAATGCTCGGTGTTCTGCTTCCCCTAATAACAACACAACATCAGGGTTGTAACTCGAAATTGCATCCCGCAACAAAGGAAAACTTCGATGAAACGATGTCGGCAAGACCACCGGTATGATTTGCACGTGGTTGGCAAGTTCAGTGAGCACCAGTTGCGAGGCATTCGTTACTTCTTGATTGAATGGGTCAAACGCAGAAACTAAAATTTTCATACAAGTGCTCCTTCAGTGATTGCATATTTATGCCAAATCTTACTCCGCCAGCGAAACAACATGAAAAACCCGCGAAACAGCTCATCCAAACTCATCGCTACAAAAATACCAACAACTCCCCAAGCAAACACAATCCCCAGAACATAACCTAAGAAGACACTAATACCATACATGCTAATCACTGCCATCACAACCGGAAAGACTGCATCGTTTGTGCTGCGCAAGCTAAAAATAAACAGTAGATTCATCGTTCGACCAATTTCATTGCCAATCGAAATCAAAATCAATAAGCGGCCCAAACGAATGACTTCCGTGTTGCTTGTAAACAACGATAACATCGGAAGGGCAAAGACGTTAATCAACAAGGTAACCACAATGACCCAGCGCATCGCAATGCGAAACGACTTAAAGGTCCGCTGATATGCTTCTTCTAACGTTTGCTCCCCAACATGATAGCCAATGATAATCGCATTGGCATTGGCAAGAGACAAACTAAACAACAAAACAAATTGCATGATGGTAATCACATACGTTCGAGCAATTAGCGCATCCAATCCCATCGTGTTCACAAAGGAAATCAATATAATTTGAGAGATATTCCATAACGCATTTTCACTCCCACTAGGAATCCCAATGCGCAGTATTTTGCGCGAAAACAGCCCACCATACTCTAGTCGCCAAACCCGAATCTGTAACATGGTCTTCATCAGTAACATTAAGATAACAAAGGTTACAAACCGGCTAATTACGGTCGCATACGCTGCACCTGCAACGCCCAGTTCAGGTGCACCAAAGCGACCGAAGATGAAGATATAGTTCAAGACGACATTTAAAATGTTGGCCCCAATCGTTACATACATCACAATACGGGGTTTCCCATATGCCCGAAACCCTGCAGACACAGCTTGTCCCATAGAAAAGAAAATCAAAGAGACCGCAGCCAATTGTAAATACGTGGTCGCAAAGTCCATCAGACTGGCTTCGGTGTTGATCAATCGTAAGACGCCCTCACCCAAAAAAAACAAAGCGGTGAAGGCAATCAAGCCAATGATGGTGTTCAAGATGAATCCAGTTTTAATGGCTCCACGGGCCGACGCATCTTTGCCGGCACCCAAATACTGACTTACTACCACCGTGGTACCGGTTGCCACAATGTTCAAAAAGATGCCAAACAGTCCAACCAGCTGATTGCTAATCCCAACGGCTGCGACCGCCAAATCAGAGTATTGTGACAGCATCAATGTGTCGAGTGAACCCATTAAAATAAAAAAGAGGATTTCAACGAATATTGGCCATGTCAATTTATACAGGTTCTTCTCCATACACCTCTCCCAAACGATTGTATCAAGAAACATAGTGACCAACACAATATTGATAAGAATTTTGTTAAAATTATGATATATTTATTACGGTATCAAAACTAACAGCAACTTAGGTAAATATGGAACCAGATTACACATTAAAAGACGATTCCCCCAAAGCAACCGAACAAAGCCCGACGGATAGCGTCCCTGAAATCACCACAGGGGATGATTTTGTTGCGCCTATTCCTGATAATGAGACATTACCGGAAGAATCCGATAACTCGATTACGATGAAAAAACCAAAGGCAGAGCCTAGCGCGGAAACGCCACAAATGGATGGCATTGCCGATCAAGCGTCATCCTCGTCCAACAACATCGCTGGAATGTTTACCACCACAGCTGGTGCGGTGACGGTGGTGGCTGCTGTAACACTACTTAACCTAGGCGCATCCGATGCTCAAATCATTAAAGTCAAAAGCTTTGAGAACACGGTGTTTTATCATGTGAATGTATCGCCAGACACCGCCGTCGACCCCGATAGCTTGCAGTTACGATTACTGAGCACTAATGACGAGTACATTGTTGATTTGGACTTTGGCGAGACGTTTGGATTTGTTCCTCGAGTCGCACCAGAGACAGAGTTTTCTGTCTCACTGCTTGGCCGTAACTTGGTCGGCTCAACAACGTTGGGTGAAGTTGCAACAGCAACCTCTCCAGCCCCTAATGCCGTCTTATATTTTCCGGTTTTACAAAACACATTAGAAGACGATGTATTGAATTATGAGATGCGTGCCTACATGGAAGACCCGTTGAATTTGGCGACCAATTTGGTGTTACGCACAGGGTATTATAATCCCTACACCGAAGAAACCACTTGGTTTGAGGATATTGCGTTTCATTCTGGTATTTCAAGGTACCAAATCAATGGCGTACCGAATCGAAATTCACAAGTGATTTCGCAGTTGACTGCGACCATCATGTTGGAAGAACCCGTCGATGTCGTGCTGGATGAAACACGGTTTTACACCCCACTGTATCACCGTGCTCAATC
>JAGYLA010000035.1 GCA_018401215.1 Bacilli bacterium
TCCATCATCGGATGAAGTAATCGTGTTTGAGAGTAACTGAACACCTGACAATTCTACGCCAGATGAAGTAGCAAATTGAATCCCTTGATCACCAATCGATTGCAAGGTATTACTTTGAATGGTTAATCCACTATAGACGGTATCATCCGCAATATCGAAGTACATCCCATCGCCATTCCCATTGGCATTGATGGTGTTGTTTAAAATGATTAAATTATTGAAACGCGCAGCATCGTTTTCATTATTAAAGTAAATACCATGGGTATTTCCGTGAACATCACTATTATTAGTAATGGAGAGGTTGTCAAACGTTGGCGTTCCTGATGTAAGTACCACGATTCCATTTTTATTATTATATGAGAAGGACGTAGACCCAATAATACCGGCATGATCACGAATTCTTAGGTTACTAAAGTACGCAGAATCATTCGCAGCAACCCGAACACCGGCTGCAGGGTTGCTATCTGCTATTAGAGCTTCTATTTTTCCATTATTGGTAATATCTACATTCAACCAGCGAGAGGTATTTTCACCAATCAAACTAACGCCGAACTGTGTGAATGAGTCACCAATAGAGTTATTCGTTATATAAAGTCCACTCATTAATGGTTGAGCTGAGCCTGCATCAATTAAGATGGCGACGTCTGCCTCAACTCTGGTATTTCCACTGATTGTTAAATCAATAAATGATGCCGCAGTATCTGTTCCTGATTTATTATCATCAATATCAATAAGGATTCCAAAGTTAGCCGCTACAATTTCATTGTTTCTGATTGTCGGCGCAATCCATGTACTATTTTCAGAGTTCACATCGAAAACAACACCATTTGCTAAGCTGGTATCATTGAACAAATTGTTGTTGATGCTAATATTCTTAAATAGACCTGATTGACCACTGGCTTGTTCAAACAGAAGTGCATTTTTAATTTCGTGTGTAACATTATTGGCTTGAATGGTGACGTTTTCCCAAGTAATTTCATCATCATTCGCTCCATTCGATTTTAGTTGAATGAATGAGTTGGTATTAGCACCATCGAGCGACAATGTGTTCCCCTCGATAGTAATATCTTGCATAAACACTCTGTCCCCAGTAGATTGAAACGATATATGAGCAGCATTATTACCACCAGCAATCCCCATAAGGTCATTGCTTGAAACCGTGATTCCACTAAGCGTAGTGTTGTCTCCATTATTGATGAACTCAATTTGATTTAACCGATGACTACCCGTAATACCATCAAATGTTACATCATCTATCGTGATATCACGTACAACCGCTTGCGCGATTGTTTTAACTAATATTCCAGCAATGCTAGGATTCGTGATTGTAATGTCTTCGAATATTGTATCTTTGAAGTTGCGAGTATTGATATGAATAATTGCATCATTTGTATCATCGCCACCAGTACTACTTTCGTGAACGTTATTATTGAATCGAACGTTCTCAAACGTAGTCCCAGTTACTCCGATGTTTTTTCCATCCACATTCTCGAAATTAGAATTTTGAATGTGAATATTATTCAATACTCCACTCATTAAAATCCCGTGGCGATTAGCAGGTCGATCAAATGTCATAACCCCAATCTCAACAAAGGCAGAATCGTCAACCAACAGTCCACTGACGTTGGTAACTAAGACAGCCGATTCAATCCCACTTTGCGCATGGGATTTGGTGACCCATAGGTTATCAAAGGTCGTGTCATCCGCATTCGTTGTTAATTGTTTGCTGGTTGCTAAATCAAACTTCACACCATTAATCGTCATTCCAGATTCCGTAATGATCACAGAGTTGACCAGAACCGATTCTCCACGATTACGAAAACGTGTTGCATCAAAGGTTTCATATCGTTCAAACGCATTGTAATCACGTTGAATTCCTTCAATCGTGATGTTGATTCGATTATTGATTAACAACTCTTCATCTAAGACCACTTCACGAATTCGTAAGACATCATTTTCTAGAGCAAAGCTATAAGCATCCTGCAAGGACGTGTAACTCGTTTGCGAACGCATATTAACAATATCACCGTGAAATTCGGTCAAGTCATACGTTCCAGAACCAGTAAAGGTACTATAAAGCCTAGAAGCGCCATTCGTTCCTGCATTGTCAAGGGTTCCAGCAATCGTTGCACCTGATTCAAGATAAATACGAGCCGTTTTACCACTTGGCGTAATAAAACCGCTCGTAATACTCGAGCCGCTGGCGATATAAATTTCTGCATTCTCAGAAACGATAATTTCTTTGACCGTCGCATCGTCAAAGCGAGCATGACCATCAAAATCAAATGAGGTGCTATTAATATTAAAGTTTACCGAATCAAACTGACCTTCAAAGTACACACGTTCAATCGTTTGAATAAAGACATTGGGTTGAACTCGGTCACTCGTTGAAACAATTCTCGTTCGGCCTTGATTGGACTCCCCAACAATAATTCCTGAATGGTGACGTTCACTAATCGTATAACTCGACAAGGACGTGTCTCGAATGAATGTTTGGCCCATGACTTCCGCGTCACTGGTCACACTTAAGTTACGTCCATCGATGGTCAAGGTACCATTGATAATTCCAAGCCCTGATAAGAACACACTACTATCAACACTGCCGTAGCCTTCGATTAAAATATTTCCATTCAAGCGATGCTTGTCAAAATCCAAAATGAAGGTTTGACGGGCGGCACTATAGTTTGCTAGGTCGCTAATCGCTCCTACTGGAATAAATAGGTTTGCATTGATTTCTCGAAGTAGTTTAATGGTTTGACCAGAGGTCGCATCGATGACTGCTTGATTGGCAGCATCTTGGGCATTCGCAAAGGTTTGTCCTAACTGGGCAAAATTTGTTCCCGCATAATACTCACCATCAGGATTATTCGATGTATTGGATGTATTTAAAATGACATAAAATGGATCACGCATACCAAGGTTCACAA
>JAGYLA010000036.1 GCA_018401215.1 Bacilli bacterium
GGTTCTTCTTGCGTGGTGTGGTGACGGATTTGTCCTGGTTGTATCAACTGGAGTTGTTTGGCAACACCGACGCAACGTGGTATCCAATCCTTATTTTAATTCCGCCACTGATTGGGGCTATCGCACAACCGTTTTTACGAAACCAATCATTACACGTCCAAGATTTTGTCGTCATCGTGATGAGTTTCTTGACGATACCGATGATTTTGGTGATGTATCCCTATGTCGTAACCGGCAGTGTGGGAATTTCCTTTCCGGAATTACTTGGTTGGGGCATTTCATTCAAGATTGATATGCTTGGCTTTATTTTATTGTTTATTACGAGCATCGTCTGGTTTTTGGTCATGGTGTATGCGCATCAATACATGAAACGCGAACGTCATCACGCTCGCTTTTTCCTCTTTATGGGACTCAGTTATGCCACCGTGCTTGGTATGGCGATGGCAGGAGACTTGTTTACGATGTTCTTGTTTTTTGAAGGACTGACGTTTTCTTCCTACATGCTCGTGGTCCATGGGCAAACCAAAGAGTCGTATGCTGCTGGATACGCCTTTATCTTTATGGGGATCTTAGGTGGCTTGTTGATTTTTGAGGCGATGGTCTATTTGCAACAATACGTGGGCTCCTTGGCCTTTGAATCTGTGTTAGCCGCACTGGTTCCGCGTGGCGACGTGCGTTACCGAATCATGGGCTTTTTGATTGCTGGGTTTAGTGTGAAAGCCGGAATGGCACCGGTACATGTATGGTTGACTCGTTCGCACCCGGTTGCACCAACCCCTGCCAGTGCACTGTTATCTGGGGTGATGATCAAGGTGGGTTCGTTTGCGGTGATTCGCGTGGCGACCAGTTTCTTCTTTCCCGTACCTGGTGTCATCTATGCCACGGATGATCCGGTCTGGTTGACCTCACAAAACGTAGGATTACTAATTATTTGGGTTGGGGTAGCAACCATGGCGTATGGCATCATTTACGCATTGATCCAATCGAACATCAAACGGATGCTCGCGTATTCGTCCATCTCTCAAATGGGGTTCATCTTCCTTGGCATTGGGGTGGCATTATATTTAAGTTCGTATGGGGCAATGGGATATGCAGGTGCACTCTATCATATTTTCAATCACGGGTTATATAAATCCTTGCTGTTTATGACCGCAGGGGCAGTGTATTTACAAACCAAAGAACTCAATATGTACAACTTGGGAGGGTTGTGGCGCAAAATGCCAATTTCCGCCGCGTTGACCTTAATCGCCAGTTTTGGGATTGCTGGAGTCCCGTTATTTAACGGCTTTGTCTCCAAAAGTGTGTTACATCACGCCATCGTTGAAGCGTATCAATACGGTAGTCCAAGCTTTCAAATTGCCGAGTGGTTATTTATTCTAATTAGCATGGGGACTGCCGCAACCTTTATGAAGATGTTTTACTTGGTGTATATGGGGCCACTGCCAGAACGATTTGCGAATGTCCAACCCCATTTACGTAGTTTGCACTTTCCAATGGTCGCGTTAGCGATCTTGATTGTATTGATTGGATTCAATCCAAACTACTTGCTCAATCAAATGATCATTCCTGCATTGCTGCAAACAAGCTATGACCCTGCGTTTATCGCAACTTATATTTCCACACTAGAATTCTTTACGCTCTATGAACTCTCATTTTCGGCCCTCGTATTGGCGGGTGGATTTGCGATTGTCTTTGTTGGACACAAACTCAAACTTTCTAATTACATTCCGCCGCAGTGGTTGCGCTTTGAATACTTGTTGTTTTATCCGCTCAATCTATTCTTGTTGTTTATCACTCGATTGATTTACGGCAGTGAAGCGAAATTGCACGAACGAGAACTCAAACAACTTGAAGTGAAAAACAACTTTGAAGTCGGCGTTCTCGAACGTGTCTCCTTGGTTACTAACGCCTTCAATCATCGTTATGAGAATTCAATCATTAGTAGTGATAGTATGATTTTCTTATCGATGCTACTCCTGCTTGCTGCATTTATGGTGTTCTTATAGAGATAAAAAACGTTTACATGAAAGTTTTCATAGAATTTTCATACAACATTCCTAGCTATATGGTAGTATAAGGTGTCTCAATGAAAACTTTTCATTCAGAACTTTAAACCAAGGAGGAATTGCTCATGATATTACATGACCTATGGAAATACGTAAAAACATCAAAGATTCGTATTCAAACTCATGCTGGATTGTTGATTGAAACGTATGATACTCACAAGTATATGAACGCGACAGTCGAGCAAATCCATTACACAAACGACTATATCTTGATTACTGTAGCGTAATCCGAATCACACCACGACCTTGTCGTGGTGTTTTTTTTCGTTATAATACGTGTATGACATCCATTCAAAAACATGTACTAGTCGTTGGGTTAACGCTCCTTGTACCAAGTGTTCTTCTCTTAAGCGATGCATCCACATGGCCTGGGTTGCTTGCAATTTGGCAATCGCCTTCAATGCTTGTCACCGACTATTTTACAGTCGGTGGTTTTTCTGCAGCCATCGCCAACATGTGGCTAACGACTGGTTTATCAGCATGGCTTATCTTGGTGCTCAAGGCACCAATGAATGGCGTTGCGATTGCGGGGTTGTTTACGATTGCAGGGTTTGCCGTGTTTGGTAAGAACCCGATCAATGTGTTACCAATTTGGCTTGGTATTTCACTTTATTCCATGCAGCACAAAACACCGCTAGTAACCTATATCGCAGCGTATTTGTTTGGCACAGCGATTGGACCGATAGCGAGTTACTTTTGGTTTGCTGCTCCATTGAATTTGCTTCCTCGTATTGTTCTTGGAGTGACGGCGGGCATCCTTGCTGGGTATTTGATTCCGCCAATTTCGACATTTACCGCCAAACTTCATCGAGGGATGAATTTATACAACGTGGGCTTTAG
>JAGYLA010000037.1 GCA_018401215.1 Bacilli bacterium
AAACGCGAACTCATTCTTTGCGAGTTTACGTAGCATCAAATCCAGCGAAGAAGTCAAAGCAATCGAAGGTGCGATTCAATCTACCCATCGTGCCCTGCAAGCGGTATGGGCCAATGCCAAAGCTGCAGCAAGCGAAGCGGATGTGTATGCGGACTTTACTGCTAGTTTGCTTCAGCAAGCTACAAAAGAAAGCTTCAATACGATTGTTGCTGCGGGCGGGAATGCGACCGTACTTCATTATGTCGACAACAATCAAGCGATCAAAGACACTGATTTGGTGTTAACCGATTGTGGGTCGGTCAATGATTTATATAACTCTGACATTACCAGAACGTGGCCCAAAAGTGGTACATTCACTGAACGACAACTTGCGCTCTATCAACTTGTCCTTGAGGTCAACAAAGCTTGTATTGGGGCTGCTAAACCCGGTGTAACCTGGCAAGAACTGAATTCGCTTGCTAAAAACCAATTGGCCAAAGGGTTGGTCAGTCTTGGGGTAATGAAAACCGAAGAAGAAATTGGGGAGTATTATTACCATAGCATTGGTCATCATTTGGGCTTGGACGTCCATGATGCTGGTGTGTATTCCACGCCACTTGCTGAAGGCAATGTAATCACCATTGAACCAGGGGTATACATCGCCAAAGAACAAATTGGCATTCGCATCGAAGACAACATTTTGATCACCAAAACTGGGTCTAAAAACTTATCTTCGATGATTCCCAAAGAAATTACCGAACTAGAAGCAAACTTTAAAAGTAAAAAAAAATAATCGAATAACTATACAAGTAAGGAGGCAATATGCGATTCTTACTTGTTTTTTTTATGATGGTTCCGATGCAAGAACTAATCATCCCCCGCGGCGTGAGCCGCGTCAATCAATGGCGCAATTTGGAGCTTCAGGAATATTACGACCAAGTCGAGCCCAAGTTCTTTGGCTGGAGTAGTGTGATGATTCATGATGATGTCCCGGTTGTGTATGTATCAGAAACACTCTTTAGTGCCGCGAATCAATCCAAAGACACGGTCAAATACACGTATACGCATACGACTGGTTCGAAAACCAATGTTCAATTGAGTGTAACTGGTAGTTTATCCGCAAATGCGGCACCCCAGATTAAAGAAGTGAAGACCAAGGTTGATGCATCGATGAAAGCATCCGCCAGCAACAACCAATCGGCCGAAACGTCCACGAAAACCAACATGAACATTGAAGTACCACCGTATCGTAAAGTCAGTTTAAAACTGCGCGGTGAAGCGACGTTATCCAATGGGGTAGGCATTTATTATGTGATGCGCATTCCGGTTCGTCGTGGGTCGTGGGAAGTGTTGACGTTTTTAAGTGAACACTTTTGGTTAAAAGAAGAGATTATTTGACTTATTACTGGTGGTTTATGGTATATTAAATAAGCAATGTGGAAAGCAGAAGTACCACTTCTCACCCGACCGCTTCTGGCGATGGGTCAATGTCACGATTTATTTCGGACTTTGTAGTGGGTGCTGATGCACTCACTTTTTATTTGAATGGGGGAATCCTTATTATTCGAAGAAAGAAACAACCAAGACCGACGTCGTCGACCAAAGATACAACACTTATCAACAACATGATTCGCTTTCCGCAAGTCATGGTGATTGATGATGAGACTGGCGATCAACTTGGCGTAATGACTTCCAGAGACGCGCAAGCCATGGCCAACGAGCAAGAACTCGATTTGGTGTGTGTCTCACCAACGGCGAAACCGCCTGTGGTGAAGATCATGGACTATCAAAAGTTCAAATTTGAACAACAAAAGAAAGCGCGCGTCGCGAAGAAGAATCAAAAAGTCGTTGAAATCAAAGAAATTCGACTCTCCCCCACGATTGACGTGGGCGATTTTACGACGAAACTCAAACATGGACAAAAGTTCTTAGAGGATGGCGACAAGTTAAAATTGTCGATTCGTTTCAAAGGACGAATGATTGTTCATCAACAACTTGGTTATGACGTCTTACTTCGTTATGCCAAAGCGTGTGAAGAGATAGCCATCACCACCGAATCACCCAAAATGGAAGGCCGAAGCCTCTTTATGATGCTCGAGCCGATAAAGAAATAGGAGAACAGCGATGAAACAAAAAACCCACAAAGCTTCGGCCAAACGCTTCAAAGTCACTGGGACTGGAAAAGTCCGTCGCCGTCAAGCGGGATTATCCCATTTAATGCCCAACAAAACACAAAAACAAAAACGCCACATGCGCAAAGGGACCAATGTGTCTGCGAGCGATCTAAAACGCATCAAACCAATGATCTCTCGATTGTTGAAGTAGGAGGACACCATGGCAAAAATTAAAGGCAAGAATGTCGCGAAAAATCGCCGACGCAAAATATTAAAGCTCGCCAAAGGATATTTTGGCAGTAAACATACGTTATATAAGACTGCACACGAACAAGTCATGCACTCCTTGCGTTACGCATACCGTGACCGTAAACAGAAAAAACGTGATTTCAGACGCTTATGGATTCAACGAATCAATGCCGCAGCTCGACTCAACAACTTAAGCTATTCCAGATTCATGGATGGCTTAAAAAAAGCGGGGATTGATGTGAACCGTAAAATGCTAGCCGAACTTGCAGTCGCTGATTTACCGGGATTCAGTGTATTGGCCGATGCGGCTAAACTTGGACTAACTGGTAAAACTTATACTGCAGCAGTTCCTAAAGCATCAACCAAAGCACCAGCAAAAGCTGCAGTAAAAGAAGACCCAGCA
>JAGYLA010000038.1 GCA_018401215.1 Bacilli bacterium
GGATGCCATTCCGCCAGTGACAGCAATCAAAAAAGGCCATGCCTTTACGGGGTGGGAAGATAATTACACCAATGTTACGACTCACCGTGCCATTCAAGCGACCTTCACTCCACTGAGCTATAAAGTCACCTTCGTTGTTCAAGGGAGCCCATATGAAGTCATTGAAGCGATGTACATGAGTGAAGTGACCCCGCCAGAGGTCAATGTTGTTGGTTATGAATTGATTGGTTGGCGTGGTGAATTTGAGCAAATCGAAGAAGACACATCGGTGTATGCAATCCTTCGACCAATGACGTATCTTGTCACGTTCATTGATGAGGGTGAAGTGCTTTACGAAGAAGAAGTAGCGCACGGTGAATCGGCAACCCCACCAGATGCCGGACCTTGGGATCAAGCATTTGATTCGATTACAAAGTCAATGACCATTCAACGTCGTGCTGATGACACCCTCAACACAACCACTGAACAACCATCCATGACACAACCCACAGAGTTGAACTTGCCAACACTAGAGTCTGTTGAGCGAATTCAAGGAACCACGTATCGTTATACATTTGATGTCAACTTGGCAGATTATGAGTTGATTGATGTCACGATTGGTGGACAAGCAGTCACTGATGTCTCGTTGATTGCGTTTCAATCAACCAACATCTTTCGTCGTGAAGTGCGTTGGTTTGAAGTTGAAAACCCAGACCATGAATTGATTGAATTTAGTGTAAGAGACCTCCAAACCTTAGAGATATTTGCGGTCGAACCACAGCAACAAGTGGAGAATCCGATGATGTTTCCACAACGAATATGGTTGTCAATTGTGTCGTTCTTTCAACAATTTATTGGATAAAAAAAAGAGAAGGCAATCATGCCTTCTCTTTTAGCTTTTGCTGACGGATGAGGGGGAATCGTCTGCCGTATACAACCGTTCCCCCTTTGACCCAGTGCATGGGATATGTTTGAAATAATTTTGTCACTGCTTTCTTGCTTTTCTTGCCTGTCTCACAAATCAAATAGGCATCTTTTGTAAGGTACGTTTGGGGATCCTTGAGAAGTTCTTTGAGTGGGACGTTTATTGCATGTGGTACATGCGTTCTTTCAAAGACATCGGTGTCGCTTACATCAATGATTAGCGGTTTTTTACCAACGAGTTCACGAAACTCACCAACTTGAATTTCAGGAATCTTAGCAAACATTATTTGTCCTCTTCAAGGATTGATGGATCAAGAACATGAAAGTTTTTACGATCGGTGGAGAGAATTCCATCCATCCGCATGTAGATTAATTCTCGAGATAGAGAAGGTCGTTTGACGTTCAAATACATAGCAAGACGTTCTTTGGTCATACCGATGGGAATTTTAATGTCCCCTTCGTATTTAGATTTGACGTAAGCGATGATTTTGTCTCGGATGCTTGCTTGACTCAATAGTTGCAAGTGCTCACCCAAGTGTTGGGCTTGTTGAGACAATAGAGATAAGTAGTTTTGTAGTAGTTTTGTATAAGACGTTAGAGCATTTAATAGCTCCTCTTTTTTTAAATACAATACTTGTGTTGTGGTTGTCGCTACGATGTTCGACGAATATTTACTGGTTGCAGAAAACAACAAGGTTTCACCAAATGTCGTTCCTGGTAATTTTTTCAGTCCGTCTTCTTCAATGACAACTTCTCCAGATTCAATAATTCCAATCGCTTGGACAGGATCATTTTTTAATGCCAAAAGGTCACCTTTATTGTAGGTGACAGAAGTCATGGAATATTTTCGGAAAAATTGGTTGATTTCCGATAATGTAAATCCTTGAAACAAGCGACATTGAAAGACAGCACTCATACTGTATCCTCACATTAATCGTATCATATTCAATTATGTCACATGCAGCTATTGCGATGTTAACCAGTAATACTCATAAGGACCAAGCACCATTGAGGGACCATTCAATGAAACGGCACGTTGTTGGAACACATCCTTAAATCTTTTCGATGAAAGATCAGAAAATACATGGTTTGATTCAATGTATTGCGGACTATCAGAAAAATTAAATAGCCCAATAAACACGTTTTTACCCTTGGTTCGCTTGGTAATAAACACATGTGGATTATTCGGATTTGGATAAGTCTCTTCCACGGAAGAATGCAACAACGGCAAGGCCTTACGTACTGCAATTAGTTGTTGTAAGGTTTGAAATACTTGGCCTTCTATCGTTTGAGAGTCGTTACGTTTTGCAGCTGTTTTCCAGTTAAAGAAACTACGGTGAATCCAGCGAGAATCATGTTGTTTTTTCACGTCTTTTTTGTACGACAAGTCATTCAATGTCGCAAGTTCATCCCCACTATAAATAAATGGAATTCCTCGTGCAGCAAACACCGCTGCATGCAGTAAATGGATTCGCTTGATGGCGAGTTCGGTTTGGTATACATCATGGTGTTTCATCGCCAATTCCAATCCAGCAAACGAGGCCAAGCGACCCGAATTGCGCGCATCAAGAGTTGCTGGATTGAATTCATAAAGTTCCCCGGTTGAAAAACTATAAGGGTGTGTTCCTTCG
>JAGYLA010000039.1 GCA_018401215.1 Bacilli bacterium
ATCATCGCGTTAATCAGTCCACTTGTCGCGTCTAAGACACCACTGTTGGTCACACTGGTTAGGTCATGCGTATTCAAGATGCCTGAGCTTGTATTAAACACACCACTAAAGGTGTCAAAGGTTGCATTGGTGAAATCAGCCTCAAGGAGTCCACTACTGAAGTTGACTTCTGCTTCTAAGGCATCAAAGCTAGTTTGTAAGACCAAACCGGATAACGCTGCGGTTAAGTCTGATAGTTTGGTTTGATTATCAATGTTGGTTCTCTCTGGTAAGGCAAGAGCGGTTTCCACAAGTGCCCAAGTCGCTGTGGTATAAAGACCTGACGTCAATCCAGTGGCAGTAGTCACGGTCGATCCTAAACTGTTAAACGAAAGAATATCGAAGATCGGAATTAAGGTCTTATCAATTCCACTAGAACCATACGTGTTACTTGTTAGAGTAACAGTATCAAAGGCATCCAAGCGAACAAGGATGTCATCAAATGCAATCATTTGAATGATGCCGGAAGTGGTTGACGCTTCTTTGTTATTGAATCGAGTTGACTCGGTTGATGTATTATTTGAGATCGTAGCTTCAATGATTCCAGAGTCGTACTGGTTCACAAATTCAACCATGGATGCCCAAGTACCATTGAAAGAGTTGTTCGTTATGGTTATGCCTGAAGTGGTCTCTAAGCCTGAATTGTCAAAACCAACGGCGTTCATCGCATTGTTTAATGAGTTAGAATCAATTGGTTGTGCTTCAACAACCTCAAAACTTAAAATAACAATATTATTACTATACAAGTTAAATTTCGGGACAATGTCCGCATTGGCAAGTTCAATTGCTGAGGCAAATACAGGATTATCCGCATCACCCCACTCAAGATTAATATTATAAACTTGATTGCCAAGAACGGTTTCAAGAGCGTTATAAATATCATTAACAAAATTATATTGGCTGAGTAGACCATTAATATTCGGTTCATCGGGTAGATAACGCACATATTGTCTAATTCCTGAATAAGCTTCAGTAACAGACCCTTGAGCAATATAGTACCAACCAGGTTGTAATAACACTGGTGAATCAAATGAGATTGGAATTTCTGCAGTTGTTTGATCAATACTTGAACCCGTCTGATCTTTCAACGTTGTTACATCAACAATGGTTCCCTGAACAACTTCTCGAATCCCGCTCTGAAGATTTAAAGTTCCATCAGTATTTTCATAAGCGCGGAAGAACGCGGCCTGGAATGAACCAGCAGGAATACTAGATATCCCATCAAGTGTTGATGCCGAAGCCATAATTCCACTCACATACGTTGGTTGAGAGATTTGAATAGCATACCCATTCCAACGACGATTATGATTAGTTGACTTTGCAACAGTTCCACTTGGATTTAATAACTCAGTTCTGAATATACCACTCTGACTGAGTGGCGTATAAGTAAATCCGTTATCGGAGTTAAATTGAATTCCGCTTAAGGTTATGAATTGATTGTTGATTTGAATTGCACCCGTTCCGGATGATGTAATGACTCCACTATTACGGGTAATAGCGATATTAGTAATGGTAATTCCTGAAGCTCGCAAATCAAACACCGGTGCGTCACTCGCATCGGTATTTCTTATGGTTGCATACGTTGGTGGATTCACTGAAGTGATCGTGAGTCCAGAAACATCAACAACAACGGTTCCACTATTCGTTGTATTTAATGTCGCATCACTAAAGGTCTCATTTGAACGAACTTTAATCGTTTCTCCTTCTGCTGCGTCATTGATTGCAGCTTGAAGCGTTGAATAGGCTTCAAGTTTTTCCACGTTAGTAAAGTTCTGTTGTGCAGAGGTAATCGTATTACCCACGACTAAGGCATTGTTCACAAATGCATTCGCATTGACCGCAGGTCCAAAAGTATTACTTTGTCCGGTTAGGACATCGTTACGTAAGGACGTAATTGAAGCGTCATCATCAACAAGATGTGTCGTGTTATTCGTGAAGTTATTGTTTTGAATTGAAATGGTCCCAATTGAGGTGTCTAAACGAACACCCACATTGTTGGCACTAATTATGTTATTCAAAATATGGGAATTGCTGATCAATGATCCATTTGCATCACTGAATAGAATGGCTGTGTTGTTCGAGGCAGTATTGGTATGAATAAAGCCAGAGCCTATTAACAGACCGCTAATGGTGTTTGAATTGTTTTCAGCACGAACCACGATGCCTCGTTGATAGGAGGCGTTCGATGTTCCTGAACCAATCTCAACACCATCAATGACTACATTGTCTACAACACCACTAGTATTAAGAATGGAGACTGCCGCGATGTCTTGAAGAGCATCCGAGATGAAATAGATTCCACTCAATGTGATATCTGATTGACGGACTTCTACAACACCCTCATAGGTGTCGCTATCATAGGAATCATGACCGTGTTCAAAACTGATGTTATCAATTTGTATATTTGGCGCATTTAAGAACAATATCGTTCCAGAAGTTGCAGTTACTCCTGCATGCGCAACGTTACGTATATATGC
>JAGYLA010000004.1 GCA_018401215.1 Bacilli bacterium
CAGACTTTTATTATTTGCCGCAAGCTGTCTACCGTGTTCGCTTACTTGATGTGGACCGAGAGGTGCAAGTCAATGAATACACCGAAGGCAATGAAGCAATCTTTATCGATTATGAAGGGTTATTTACTAGTACGAAATACGGTGTTGAAGTGACCGTTTCGTTCATTCCTCCAGGTCAAGAAAACCGCGTCGAACTGTTCTTGTTGCAAGAAGAGTTTGTAACGCCTGACCGGTTGAATGTGGTGACCTCTGCCGTCGCCAATCCAACCAGTGCAATGGTTACCGTCACCGCAAATGGTAACATTGCAGATTATACTTTGTTATACTATGAAATTGATGGGGAACGCATCACCATTCCCTTGCCTCGTCGCACCGCCGATACGGCCTTAGTAACGTTACCATTTGAATATAAGGACGCTCCATACACTGTCATCTTTGGGTTGACGAACGAAGCGGGCGATCCTGAATACATTATCGGTCCACAAGTGATCGAACGGAGATCATCATGAAAGAACGATTAACCCAACTAAAATCTCGATTTAGTAGACCCTCACGAAAAACCGCATTCCGTCTGGGAATCATTGCGATTGTCATTTTCATTAGTGTGTTTGCCGGGGATTTGTTCCCTGGAACGCAATTTGCGTTAATGGTCGAACGAACCTTCGGTCGATTCTTCAACATCACTAGTGCGGTCGATAATTTAACCATCTTGATTGTTGAAAGCATCGCGACCCTTGTGTTCATTTGGTCCTTGATTCAATTGTCCAGCTGGTTCTTCTTGTTGTTTACCGATCGTGACAAAGAACCAACGATGGGCATTGCATTAGCGCAAAGCACTGTAAAATACTTGTTTTACGTGATTGGTGCGGTCATGGTTTTGACCACGTGGGGCGTCGACCCAACGGCCATCATTGCCGCTGCCGGTTTGGCCGGGATTGCCATCTCATTTGGTGCACAAGCCGTCATCCAAGACATCATTAGTGGTGTGTTTATCTTAGTCGATCGACCCTATGTCGTTGGTGACATCGTCTACGTTGAGGGCTTTCGTGGCTTATGTGTCAAGATGACACTACGAACCACTCATTTCAAAGACATGGCGACCAATGACATCAAAATCTTCCACAATTCTGACATTCGCGATGTCGTCAATACGACTACTTATGTCTCAACAGCAGTCTCAGAAATTGGCATCAGCTACAACCATGACATTCGCGACATTGAAAAAATCATTGAAGAAGCGTTACCAAAAATCAAAGAAGCCATTCCCGATATCATCGAAGGTCCAACATATCTTGGAATCACCGGATTTGGTGCTTCCAGTGTCGACTTGAAGTTCATTGCGCGTTGTGATGAAAGTAAGAAATTTTCTGTCCAACGCTTGATGAATCGAGAGTTAAAGATTTTGTTTGATGAACGCAAAGTCGAAATTCCATTCCCGCAAGTGGTTTTGACCGAATACAAACTAAACCCTACCAACCAGCCGATTGTCGACTTGACGAAATATCAAGAAGAGCAAGAAGCCAAACGCCTGAAAGCGCGTGGCGCAAAACTGCGTAAAAAAGGTACGGTGGACGTGGGCGATGAAGAGGAAGACAAATAAAACCCGGCAACGGGTTTTTTTCTTGCCTTTGATACAATACATTTATGATTGAAGTTAGTGTAAAAGACATTGTTCGTTTTGTGTATCAAAGTGGCGACTTGCAAAGTGAGCTTGCTTTGGGGCGCGATCAACTCGGCAGTAAACTGCACCGACAAATTCAAGCGACGTATCACGAGCACGATCAAGCGGAAGTCGCCGTACAAACCATCGTTACGGTCTTGGGGGAACGGTTTTTGATCCGGGGACGCATGGATGGCTTATTGGACAATCAACGAGTTCTTGAAGAGATCAAATCGACCGGAGAGCCACTTGATTCCTTGTCGTTTGATTCCTTTGCTGTTCATGGTGCGCAAGCAAAAATGTATGCATACATGCATCTGCTTGCCCATCCAAACCCATCCATGGTGATTCAACTAACATATATTTCAGTCCAAAGTGAACAACTTACTTCGTTTCAGCAAGTGTTCTCGTTTGAGGACCTTGAGAGCTTCTTCTTTGCGACGATGGAGACCTTTGCCTCGTGGATGCTTGAACGCCACGCACACCGTGAACTCGTGATGGAACAAACAACGTCTGTCGTCTTTCCATTTGCGCGCCGCGCATCGCAAGACCGATTTATGAATGGGGTATATCAAACCTTAAAACAGCACGACATTTTATATGCTGTAGCACCAACAGGTACCGGCAAAACCATGGGGGCGTTGTTCGCTGGATTGAAGGCCAAAGACCCTGAAGATACGTTGTTTTATTTGACGGCAAAAAACTCCCACAAACAACTGGCGATGGAATCGATGGCGACCTTGTCCGCCCAAGGGTTGCAGGCGATTACGGTTGCCTTGACCGCAAAGGATCATATTTGCTTTTTGGAAGAACGAGACTGTGACCCCAAAGTGTGTCCCTTTGCCAAAGGGTATTTTGACAAACTTCAAGGAGCGCTGGATGATAGCTTTGCGCTCACCAATCATTTCACCAAAGAGGTCATTGAAGCCATCGCCACCGACCATCAAGTGTGTCCCTTTGAATTGTCTCTTGATTTATCAACGTATGCGGATGTCGTGGTTTGTGATTACAATTACGTGTTTGACCCCAAAGCCCGTTTGGTCCGTTATTTTGAAACCGACCGACCAGTGCGTTTGTTGATTGATGAAGCACATAATATGGTCTCTCGCAGCAAATCCATGTACTCTGCAACATTGGATGCAGCAGAGCTTCAGCCGTTGTTGGCAACAACAATCAAACGTCCGATTAAAACCGCGATTCAACATGTTTTGAATCAACTGAATCAACCAAGTTATGATGCGCCTAGCTTACCCATTGGCTTGATTCAAGCGGTCCAACGAGCCTTTGACTTATTGAGTGACATGTTACTCAACGCACCGCAACATCCTGAGCGAAGGCTGTTGCTCAAAGGAATGTTTCACTTGCTGGATTTTCGCCGTATCGTGAACCTTGTCAATGATGCGTACCATGTCATTCACGATCAAACCACTCAACAAACGCGCTTGGTTTGTTTGAACGCCAAAGATCATCTGCAGCCGTTATTGATGCCAATCAAAGGAACGATTTTGTTTTCAGCGACGTTGGACCCACTGCCGTACTATCAAGCCTTCTTGACCGAACAACAAGGCAAAGTGCTACGTGTTGACAGTCCCTTTGCGGCATCGCAAGTTCAAACGTTACTCATCGACTTTGTCCCGGTTCGTTATCAACAACGAACGGCAACCATTCAAGCGGTCGCCAGTTACGTTCACGCCCTCAAAGCGACCGGCAAGAACACCATTTGTTTTGCCCCAAGTTATGACTATATTGAGTTGCTCGCGCCGCACCTGCCTGCAGACACCTTATTGCAGCAACGTCTAGCAACGCTAGAGGAACGCGATGCGCTAGTAGCACGGTTTCGTCATGAACAAGGGTTGCTTGGCGTCTTTGTTGTCGGTGGAGTGTTTGCCGAAGGTGTCGATTACTTGGGCACGATGTTAGAGCAATTGTTGATCATTGGTGTCGGCATGCCTGGCGTTGACATCGAAACCAACAAAACAAAGGAATATTTTGACCAACACGGCGTCAATGGGTTTGATTACGCATACCGGTATCCTGGCATCGCCAAAATCATCCAAGCTGCTGGTCGTTTGATTCGTTCCACGCAAGACCAGGGCATCGTGGTGTTTTTGGATGACCGGTTCAAGGACCCGTTTTATCCGGCGATGATTCCAAGCTTTTATGGAACGCCAAAACGAGTTCGTGATCTAAACGACTTCAAAACAACGATTCAAACATTTTGGCAAAACAAAGGCATGTCGTAGACATGCCTTTTAGTTTGATTTGGGTTTGATCAAATACGGAGCAATGAGGGTCGTGACAATCAAGACGCCAAGAACTGCTCGTAAGATCATGTTTGGTTGTGGCGCTAAGAGAATTCCGATGCCGGTTGCAGCACTCGCGATAACAAAGCTTTCAACCACGGGTTCTTGACCTTCGTATCGATATTCGATGTTGAAGTCCAAGTTGTCACCTTCGCGGATGTAGACACCCATCGATTCACCAGGCTCAATCAAACTTTCTCGCCACGACATCGCGCCCACATTCAAGAAGAGGGATTTGTTGTGGTCGTTTCCACGATAACGGATAACCACCGCTTCAAGGGTTTCATCAATCCGTGGTTCGACGACAAACAAGTCCACAAACCCATCTTCGTATTCAACCTTACTCATGAACGTATGTTGTTGGGTGTTAGTAAGCGACGTTTCACTCTCAGGATCAAGTTGGACAAAGTCTGAGGTTGGAATCTTCTCTGGGTTGGCGATATAGGTTGCAGGTTTCAAGAAATTCACTTGATGGGTGTTGTTGGCATCTTTGACCATTGTATAAATGCTTTGTCCTGGTCGTGTTGTCAAGAACGGTTCTCCGGTGTACGATTGCCAGTTTGGTTGATCAAATTCTGGCGGTGTCCCATCGGTAATGACATAAAACACTTCGACAGTTTCAGGGTCCAATCCGGTGACATCCAATTCAATCGCTTCTCGTTCATTTGGTAGCGGTATGGATACCGACCCATCTTCACGAACTTGCAATTCCAATCCACCAGGAATGGCGATCGTTTCAATCACTTCTTCACCAAACAAACTGGTTGACGTAATGTTGTCTGTGCGTGTTGTGAAGTCATTGGTGATTGGTGGTGTCGTAAATGGATTAGTGACGATGCGTTCAAAGACGCTACGAGCCGCATCAAGCAAACTCGGTGCTTTTTCAAACAACGGCACCAAGACCACGAAGTCTGGATTGTTGATGACCGTTTCTGGAGTAATCATCTCTCCAGTAATGGCATTCATCCAGCCTTTGAAATCATAACCACCTAAGTCGGCAGCAGGCAATTGACCTACCGGTTGACCAGGGATAATCGATACATCCAGTTCAATGCCATTGACCGTAACACGGGTGACAACAGGGTCTGGATTTGGTGGTAATACCACCTCAGGAATTATAACGCGCGCAGGTCGTCGATTCGGAATGCTGACGTTGATCACCGGTGGAGCAGGTGGTTGATTTGGACTCGCTGGTTCGGTTGGTTCCGGTTCCGACGGTTCTTCCACCTCTTCGTCAGTAGGTTCTTCCTCGTCTTCTTCCTCATCGTCTTCTTCCTCATCCTCTTCTTCAATCTCTTCGTCGAGTTCCTCCTCGTCGAGTTCTTCCTCGAGTTCTTCTTCGAGCTCTTCCTCTTCGAGTTCCTCTTCCTCAATCGCCTCATAAATCGCCGTAATGGTTACATTACTTGCTGGCATCGGGTTTGGTACATCTTGACTCCAGCCAACGGGAATAAATCCTTCTCTGGCTGGTGGCAAGCCCAAATTAATCGACGAGGTATTTGCGCCAAACGGAATCGACGAACGAGAGAGTTGTCGTCCAGCCGCCATAATGATCAGATTGTAACTACGGGCCGTCCAACTCGCGGTAAATGTTCGATCACCAATCGACCCTGCGGCAATGAATCCATTTGGACTCCAGCCGCCAAAGATCAATCCTGGTTGACTTGGACGAACCAAAGTAATGCTGTCTGATTCAATGGTGTACGTTGCTGGTAAGCCATCTCGGACTCCAACTTCGTTATAGGTGATGGTGTAAATAATAGCGGTCCATTTCGCATAAATGGTTTGAACTTCTGAAGTCCCGACGACAAGACCGGATGTCGCAGTGGTGAAGGACGCGTCAGTAAACCATCCATCAAAGTCATACCCGACTCTTGAAGGGTCGACATACGTGACATCTTCTTCAATATTATAGGTCGCTGGATTCGCTCCATTGACGCCACCATTCAAGTTGTAAATAATGTCATATTCTACCGGAATCCATTTGGCATACAGTGTAAAGTCACTATCGGCCATCACGCCATCCCAGTCGTATTCTTGCGTCAATCCGGAATCGGTAAACCAGGCAATAAAATCATACGCATACCGCGTCGGATCTTCTGGTTTAAACTCCAAGACGGGTTGGGAGATGATTCGAGTTTGACGGGCAACCGCACTTCCCAAGTTCGATTCAAAGATAATGTCAGCCACATAATAGACCGTGATGACGTGCTGTCTAGAAATCGATGCGCCTTGCGTATCGGTTGCAGTGAGGGTAATCGGATATGGTTCGATGCTGAGTCCTGACACCAACGTAGGAGCGCCAGAAATTGTTAATGTTGAAGGATCAAACGTCAATCCTGGTGGCAGTCCCGTGACGGTATAGCTTAATGTTTCATTGATGTCGGTATCAAGGAATAAATTCGCATCGTAAGTCAAATTGTAGTCAATGAATGCAATCGCATCGGTAGGTTCAATCGATACAGCATCGTTGACAATTGGTTGATAGTTTTCAATGTCCAAACGAATCGTTTGGGTTGCTGCATTGCCTGCCGCATCGGTCGCGGTGTATTGAACAAAAATCGGAATGCGGTTATTGAGAGCAGTAATTGCTGCCGCATCATTAGCAAAGGTTGCGGTATCATCCAAATAAAACAGTTCAACATCGGCAACGGCTAGTTGCGAGGCATTGGGGTCTCTAGGTTGCGCAAATACCAATCGATATTGGTTGTAGGCGCGAGTTGCATTGATCGCAATTCCTAACCCTGCGGCTTGACGTTGCGCTGGAAGGTTGGTTACTCCAGAACGTACAAGTTCATACGTATCAGAACTGATTTGGCCATACAAGTAATACACCAACGGGTCTAAGCCAGAGCTCATCGACGAGGTTGTTAGTTGCATCGCGCCAATGATTCGTTCCGTTTCAAAATAGAAGGTGGTTCCGATAATGCCTGACAATGCGGTAAATGTTGCGGTGGTTTCATCGTCTTGGTCAAACAAATTCACCATCGAAGGATTCGACGATGGTGGTAACTCCTCACAGTAGGCTGTTGCTACGTCACAGTTGACGACCGCCAAAGACGTTTCGATGTTTGAAGCAAGAATCAATCGAGCTGCGGAAGGCGTCAAGCGATCAGCAAAGCCAGGATACGTTTCATGTGCAATGACCAACCCTGAAAGGAAATCATCGGTGACCGTTGGTACAGGAATGCTTAACCCAAGGGTCTGATTCGTTGTATATACACTGGATGCAACGTTGGAAATCACCGGAGCAGCCGAATCAACGCGGACTTGAATGCTCGCAATGAATGAATAACTCACGCCAGTAATCGAAGCCGTGATTGGTACTGAATACGTTGCTTGCGCACATTCACCAATCGACAAAGTCAACGATGATGCACTCATACAAGCAGGGAGGTCACCAAATTGAATGGTGACATTTGCAGCTGTTTCAAAGCCTGGAATCGAAGCAAACCATGCTTTATCCACAACATACTCATTATTATCGACATGACGCCAGAATGTTGCACTTGGAACGGGGTTAATAATCAATGTGTAATCAGACGCAACCGAGTATTCACCGTCAGTGGCCTCGATTCTCATACTGTACACGGCACTATATTCTTGCGTTAACGCGGCAATGCCACTTAATACCAATGAACCACTGGATTGCAATTGCAAGAACGACGGAATGTCTGTACCACTAAAGGTCAAGGACGGACCATCGGCGTCAAGGAAGAATTCATTGAAATCAAAGTTCACCACCACATCGTCACCGGGAGCCAGCATCACTACGCTTGTGCCTGAGTGTACCGGTGGAGTATTGATTGGTTTGATTGCAAGATTGATGATTCCTGTTTGCAGGACACTGTCCGCTTCCGAACGCACTGTAAAGGAGTAAATGGTTGATGGATTCGGCGTTTGAACTTCAACCGCAACTTGCGCTAACAAACGGTCAGCGATCGATTGATTGAGTTGTTGCGCTGATTCTAGTCCAATGTTGTCGACTCTGAATGTCGCACCCAAATATCCGCCACCCGATTGGTCAAAGCTTCCGTTCACAAACAAGAAGCGCAATTGACTGGATGGTGCTGGAAGTTCTGAGCTATTGAAGACATGCTCATGGCGCCCCGATCGATTGGCGACTGAAGCATTGGTTAACACTCGTTTGTAGAAAATTGGGATAAGTCGGCCACCTTGTGAGTCATCAATGACAAAGGCATACACATCGGCAGCATCGCCGCCTGGCACTGCTTGCCAATCAAACGAGATGGTATCACCAGACCCAGCACTAAAGGTTTGAACACTACTAATGGTTGGCCCAAATAACGTACCATAATTTCCAACACTACTTCGTAGTCTTGTCCAACCCGTACTGGTTAATTCGATCCGAGGATCCCCAGAGATCGTCGTAATTCTGGCATTGAAAGTGAGTGAGTTGTTGATCACCAAATCACTCCAATTGCCTCGTTGGTGTGAACCTACAGAGTTGCAGGCACTATTGACACAGTTGCGATTTGGATATCTGGAAAAATCAATCGATCCAAATTGAGCGAAGTCAAAATACCCCTCACGAGTGGGTTGAACACTAAATTCATTGATAATCCACCCATCAAGCTGTTCACTAAAATCTCCGTTATACAACAACGCCGAGACATTGATGACCAAGTCGTTGCCGTTACGGCCATTGTTGACACTATCAATGGCACCAATTTTCACTTTCGAAGACCCATTACCAATGTAGACGATTCCTGATTCTTCAGATATCACACCATCGGCCGTTGCAACGCCAGACTGCTGAATGAACAATCGGTCTTCTTGTTGCAATTGAGACGATGAAATACGAATTTGACCCGCGGTCGAGACATTGCTATTGAAGGCAAAGGTGTCTTCGATGTTGACTAGACCACTGGAGTTTTCATACACACCGTAGACAAATTCACCATACACACTCACTGCCCCCGTGGAGACAGTAGCATGAGTAATGGCTGCGGTATCTCGTCCAGTGGTTGGAAACCATACCAAGACGATTTGAGAATCCACTTCTGGAATTCCTTGGTTCAGGCGGTAATTGCCAAATCCTTCTGGAACCCACTCAGTAAAGATGATGCTGTTATCGGTGAAATGGTAATACACCGGAACAATGCTAAATGAATGTATATCATCACTTGGTGTCCCGCCAAAATAAACAGGACGAACCAAGACATCGATGAAGCCTTGATCCAAACTCTCCCAGTATGCGTTCGTAATAGGTTGCGAATACGTCGTCCAATTCACTCCTGAATCGGTCGAAAACTCCAAACGCAACAATTGATTTGGATTATTTACAGAATCTACAGATGAAAAGCTTGTTCGTAATTCACGATTGACTAAGCGTTCAAAGGTATGAGTTGGCTGAGCCAAAATCTCTGCCTCATAGGTGTAGACCGTTTCGTCTTGTCCATAAGACACTTGCGTTATCGGGGTTGTTATCGACGCTTCTTCGAACCATCCGACAAAGAACTTGGTTGGACCATAACTTGGATCCACCAAGGAGTAATTAGTATCACTAGGTAGCAACAATACATCAAGTGTCGACAAGCCCGAAACCACATAAGTTAACGTATCAAAGGACACATTCACTTGCGCAGAAACCGAATCGTCTTGATACAGTGCACGCACTGACATGGCTTGCGTCGTTGCTGGAATGACAAAACCTTCGGTGAATGTCGTCCAAACACCGGAATCAAATTGATATTCAAAACGATTGAAGCCAGCCATTCCACTGTTTGTTGCATCAATCATAGCGACAACGGATTGATCTGCACGGCGGTCATAAGCAATGACTGGTGTGATAAGTAGTGGTGTACGAACGACTGCTGTAGTAGCATCACTACTGACGGAGCCATTCAATGCGCGAATCCGAACGGAGTACGCTTGATTGTTGGTTAATCCACCAATCGTCAACGGTGACGTCACAGCCCCAGCTGCGTCCCATTCTCCACCATCGAGTGAATATTCGATACTCGTAATCGTTCCTGTAGGAAGAGTGAAGTCAATCACGATTTCTTCGTCTTTGGCCGTCACTGAATTCACCACAGGTACATTCGGTTTGGTTTGGAAACTAAACTCGGACCCATAAACGGTATTCTTATTACCACTCACAGTATTTTCAGCAAATGCCCTAGCGTAATAGACTGTATTTGGTGAGAGGCCTGTTACGTTAATCGAGTAATCACCGATTGAAGTAGGAGTTCTTGTGACTTTAATGTCATCAACATCTGGATTGGGTGAGGTTGAGACGACGACACCATACTCATCAATCAACGTGTTTCCATCCGACACTAGTGTCGCATTCACGGTTGCTGAGGTTGTTGTTACGTTAGACACTGATGAGGTCGCCACAGTAGGAGCCACTGCCGCAAGAACCGAAACCAAAGAGCCCTCCATCGAGAGGGTTTCAGCTTTGATCCATGCACTACTTCGTTCAACACTAGCCAAACGAACGTCAGAAATTAAACCATTAAAATGATGGTTAGATTCGTGAGTTCCGATATGTAAATTACGGGGACTATCACTCATTCCATCCGCTGCAGCAGAGGAAATCAATGCTCCATTGATAAAGGCATTCTTCGCCGCGCCATTGCGATTACTTAGCGCAATCGTTTGGAAGCTACCAAAGGAGACGTTACCAAACGTTAGGTTGTTAAAGTCGCCATCAATGCCATTGGAGTAAATCCATTGTCCATTTTGCATGAACAACCCATAGCCAGTACTACCAGTCCCATGCGTTGAGAGAGGATCTTGACGGCTGCTGATATTGAGCGAGGCAAGTTCTTCTGCGTATTGATACCAATTTGTATCACCATCGGCTTGTGTAGGGCGTCGCCAGAACAATCGTAAGCCCTCGCCGCCTCCTACTTCTTGTTGACGAACTTGAAAGGTCACAGGTACGCCTGCAGTCAGGGTAATCGTCCCGGTGTGAGATCCAAGCCTAGCGGTGCCGTGACCTCCATAATGGTGTGCCACGACCGTACCATTCATGATCAAATCTACGGCATCATCACCCTCAATCGTGAAGGTATAAACACCGGTCTCTTTGGGAATGAAGAACCCTTGTAAACGGACGGCAAAGTTGTCACTTCTTGAGGTGACACTGGGCAAGAAATAATTGAGGTCTCCGACATTCGTCCAGTTGAGCAAGTTTCGCGTTCCAACAGAGGAAGAACTGTTTGCCTGAGAGAACGTCGTAAAACCAACCGGAGCAACTCCTTGCGCATGCAATGGTGCATCATCAATCGCATCAAACTGAGCTGCATTGTTTGGATATCCATTCGTGTTGCCATTCCAATTGTGATTGCTAGGGGGATAATAAATTTCAAAATTCAGTGACCCAATTTGTCCTAGCGGCATCAAGCGAATGAGTTGGGTGTGGTTTGCGGTTATCGGAACCGTACCCGCAGTAGTAATCACATTGGACGCAGAGCGATCAAACGAACGAGCAAGGGAATTTCCCACGCGCTGCGAGGTAGTTCCCGTCGCCGTTAATGTTTGATTGCCCGTTGAATCTAGAAGGGTTGCTCCCATGTGCGAGACAAATTCATAATTTGAACGCCAAACATTCGTTGCTTGGAATCCACTAGAGAAATTTTGATCACCATCATGTCGCATGGTGAAGTTGTTATTGACAGTACTAGAGACGTTAGGCAAGCGAACATGGTAAATAGCAAGTTGCTGCGCACCACTAGCATACTCCACTTCAAAGTCCAATAACGTTCCATCATTCAAAACAAAATGAACTGAGTTTTTGTAGGCATCAAAGCTTGTGAAATCATAGTTTGAAGCATTTAACACAACGGTTGCTGGAAAGTCTGTTAAGTCTGCATCAATCAATCCAGAATCCACTCGAAGCGGAACATTCGACCCACTTACGTTGGCCAAATAGGCGGCCGTTGATACTCCTGAAACAGTACTCGCTAAAACACCACTTGAGAAATCATCGTCAATGCCATAGCGGACCAAGAACGAAGGAGCAGATTCTTCTACGTTGACAAACGGAATCAATACTTCATACACAGCAACTTCATCTGACGGATTGTAAGAAATTCGGTTGAACGATAGTAATGAATTCAGTCCTGAGGTAAAAAAGATGTCTGAACCGGTTGCACTAAACGTTCCTGGGAAATTATATTCATCCAGCGTAACACGAACCACTGCTGCACCACTGGTGGCAATGCGTGTCGTATCAATATAAACTAGTCCACTATTGAAACTCGTGTAATTACGAACCCATTTTGCATAAAGAGTGATGTTGCTTGCTGGCATTACATCAGAGTCAAAGGTGACTGGTTGCGTAAACTCAGCATCATAAAACCAACCAATAAAGTCATAATTGGCTTGCGAAGGTTGGGTTGGAGCGGTAAGCGTCGTTCCACTGCTGACACTAATCGTATCAAGTGCAATGAAATCACCCGCATAGGAAATCGTTGGTAAAACAATATTGATATTTAGTGATGCAATGGATTGGTTATCAGCGTCGTCTACTGTAATCAGATACACAGGGTAAGAGCCGAGTGTATCATAGTCCACTACCCCACTAAGTGTGGTAACTGGATTAATAAATCCAGCGACTACAAATCCGCTTGTAACATCGGTTTGTGAACTAGTTCCAACGATCAAGTTCACAGGATCAATCATGTCATTAACAAGTGGTATAACGCCTGAATGGTTTATTAACGTATTGGTTAATGATAAATATTCAGCCTTAATCCAAGCATCACTTCGCCCAATATCTGAGATACGAACCTCATCCATTGTTCCTCTAAATGGATTTTCCCCATTGGTTGCATACGCACCAATTACAATCGAAGCTCGATTAGCAATTCTGCTATTCGAATTGTCTGTAACTGAGAAAGTAGAATTATTGAGCCAAACGTGTGAATCATCATTACTAAAACGGTTAGCGAAGAACGTAAAATTAGACACTTGTACTCGTGTTGAAATCAATTGAGTTTCGGGACTAAATCCACCATTATAGGTTGCAATTAATACATTATCTCGAATAAAAAATACAGCATCTGGAGCAGAAGTCATTAAGTTATACACGCCACCTGTTTGCGATGGAGTGGCAAGAACGATTTTCGTGAATTCATCGGTGTTCAATGAACTAGGTAGTTCAATGTAACCGCCATTGAAATTTGCTACATCTCCTAAGAGTCCAGAACCAAACGTGATGCTGTTGATTTGTAGTGCATCTGTAGTTGACGCACTGTTTGGAATGCCAGGTCCCATGTGCGAGACAAAGATGTAGTGTTCATCCCATACGTCAGATGGGTTTCGACCATAGGTGTAATCGACTGTGGTTGAATGACGAACCCAAATGGTTGTATCAACACCACTAGAAACAAATGGAACTCGTACGTGGAAAACACCACTATTTGGAGAAACCGAATCCACTTCAAAATCAAGCAGTTGATGCGCCGTATCGGTAAAGTAAATACCAGACATAGTAATGCCAGTAAAGTCAAAATTTGAGTCGTCCAAGACAACAGTCAATGGAAAATCAACCAAATCATCGTCAACATCAGACGCTGGAATGGTCATGGTTTGATAGATGAAGTCTCGTTCCAATTGAGGCGATGGAAATCCGACACCTTGACCGGCGTAGAAGTTTTGTGACACTTCATTCGCACTTAGTGCACGGTCATACACTCGAAATTGGTTAATTGATCCTGCCAAAAATGATCGATCTGTCATGTATGAGACATCAATCCCAGCAAATAACGTCAATCGCTCATCACTACGTGCTGCTTTTACTCTAATTCCTGATGCCTCTAGCACACCGTTTACATACAAATTGAGTGTGTTGTTTGATCCCTCATGGGTGTAAACAATATGATTCCAATTGGCACGATCAAAGTCATTGGCCGCTGCAATACCTGCCGGATTCCATATTCGAGCTCCAACAGAGTCATTATTCTGTACTTCTAGTTTTGAATAGCGCCAACTACCAATCGATGACGCACCATTGGAATCAACATCTGTATAACTTCTTTGAGCTACTAGTACTCCGGTATCACTTGGTACATTGACCCACATTTCAATGGTGGTATTGATGGTGTCTTGAATCGTCCCACTGGAGACCAAGTAACCATCAATCCCATTGAAGGAATAAAATCCAGGGGATTGGTATACTGCGCCACCCTTGACAATAAAGTCATAATCATTGACCAAGTCTTCCCACAAGGCACTTGGATTGCTCCCTGGTGAACTAGCATCCAGATGAATCATCAATCCACTAGTGACAATTTGAGGCACAGTCCATTTCGCGTAGAGTGTGGAACCACCTACTGGAATAATAAATGGTTCTGCTGCTGGGGTGGTTAACCCTGAATCTGAACCATCAGCAAAATCAAAACCTGTTCTGTGGCGACTGGAGTTATGCAGACCCAGCTTCTCCAGTGATAGGCAACACTTGTTCCACCATTTGTCTCAAAGCAGTATAAACAGGTTGTAGCTCAGCTCACCCTGATAACGCATTGTATTCGGCTTTAATCCAACGTCCGGATATTAGAAATTCGAACTTCGTCGATTTGCCCGTTAAGTGACTCGTTTTTAGCTCTACTATTTAATCCAAGAATTAAGAAACCGCTGTTTGTCAAATTAAATCCTAAATTCGTTTCAGTATTTAGGACACTTTCATTACGTATGTTCTAGATACGCCACTATCTCGAACAACGCTCAAATAATTGAGATTCCCTGAATTCGTTAATTGTCCTGAATTCGAGCTTTCAGGAGTCGTTGAATAGGACTGAAATTCAAATGTATTATTTTGATAAATACCTGACATTAAACTGAGGTAAACCTAAATCATCACTATCAATTTCCATCTACCATTAATGTCGTAGTTATCCAAAATTTCCACCAGCTGCCCATGGAGTAAACCACGTTTTCGTCACAAGGTCTCTTGGATACGAGAATCCCTTGATGAGTAATATTTTTGCTTAGCTAATATGCTAATAGCAAAATACTGATTTGTACCAAAATCTAAGGAATCAGCATCTGGAATTGCAATGTAATTACCATTTACTTCGAAAAGACTGCTTTCTCCAACGGAAGATTGAATAATACTGACTCCACTATTTGATGAGCTATTGTTACCTGTACCTGAAGAATCATCCAGATTCTTCCCATGTGCATAACAAGAACATAATTCTCATCCCAAACATTGGTAGGATTATATCCATCACTGAAATCATAGAAATAATTATCAACCGATATATCAATTAAAATATCTTGGTTTTCTAATCCACTGGTAATCACACCAGAATACAGACGTGATATACCTAATCCACTCAGCATGATTAAAGTAATCGACTTCAAAGGGAAGTAGATTATCATTCGTGTCGGTAAAGAAGACATCCGCTCCACTAGATTGAACCAAATTAAAGTTAAAGTTCCCACTGTTTAAGACAATGGTTGGGAAAGTTGGTTAAATCTTCTTCTACTTTTGTTTTGTCGATGCGAATAACGCCAGATGCATAGTTCTCATAAGAATGCGAGACCACTGGGCATATAACACCGTGTCTTGAAAACTCATTGTGAAGGAATCTTGATTGGAATACGCATTGCCAGAACCGTCTGATTGATCATTCCAACCAGTAAATTCATAACCATCTCTAGTAAAGCTGTTATCAGGCAACGTGACAGTAGAAAACTCTTCTGCCGTCACAACACTCATTGAACCTTCTCCTTGATTGGAGTTAAAACTTAAATTAACGTCAACCAACGGAACAAATGCTTGCTTGGTTGCGTGGAAATTGTTAGAAACCTCTTGGCTATTTAAGGTCTCGTTATAAATGCGAACTTGAGCGATGTTTCCATCCCAAAAAGAATTTGCAGTAGTTTCATTGTTACCATGAGCACCAACACGCAAGACTTGGGAAGAAAAGGATCTACTTGTAGCAATTTCTTGATCAACCTGTATTCCGTCAACATACAATATCATGGACTCGGATGGATGATTAAACGTCAAAACAACATGCTTCCATTCATTTATAGGGAATGACCCACTACTAACAAAAGGCCAGTGACCGCCAATTCCACCCCGAAGTTCGCTTCCCGATAAATAGAACGGGCTATCTTGTGTACTAATTATATTTCGAGGACCAGAAACTACATCGGTTTTGACCCATGCTTCTTTTGTGTAGCTTGTATTTGCTGCTAGAGGGGTTCCCAAACTGACATAGGTAGAAGTTCCATTAAACACAATGCTTCCACTGTTGGTCGCATCAAATAAACCACTTAATATCGCGAAGCCTGACCCATCGACGAGGTTTACCCACTGATCTCCACTACCTGCGTAGCTAGTTGAATCTGATGCGTCCAGATGGACAATCAACCCAGATGTTGTTACGGTTGGCACACTAGACGATGAGACGATAGTCTCTTGGGCTGTTGTAACTAAAGCAAAAAACAACACGGTATTGATCAGTGTTGTAGCAAGCAATCCTAGTTTGGTTTTGATTGTGAGTTCCAATCGACGAATCATCGGGTTATGGTTACCTGTTTGCACATAGAATACAACTTGTTATGGCGCCATTTTGAACGACTCAGTTCCAAACGCGAACTCCACATAAAGTTGTATTTTAGTTTATTTGTAAATCCTATAGTAAATATATCTTTTTTTTTATCGTTATACAAGTGTTATAAACATACTTATTTGTTGCTCTCAAAAGAAAAACACAACTATCTTGTTTACTACGAGGCTTAAACTATTTACATGAATTCATCTTGAATCGTTTGCTTCTCAAAATGAATCGGCTACAATCAATGCAATGGGAGGTCCTATGGACTTGCAATTTGTTGAATTTATTCAGTCGTTTCGCACCGAATTTTTCGATGTCTTCTTTTCACTCATTACCGAGCTTGGGGACGAGACGGTGTTTATCGTGGTGGTTGGATTGGTCTACTGGACGATCTCCAAACCCTATGGATACAAATATGCGATGGTGTTTCTTACTTCAGTGGTGCTCAACGAATCGCTCAAAGAGCTGATTCGTCGACCTCGACCCTTTACCACACCAAACGTGACGTCGGTGGTTCCTGAAACCACTGGCTATTCGATGCCCAGTGGTCATGCGCAAAACAGTACGATTCAAGCCTTGTTGCTGAATGAACGCTTTGGCGCTCTCAAACGATGGGTTCGTCCCGTATTGATGAGTGTGGTTGTCTTGGTTAGTTTCTCACGGATTTATTTGGGCCAACATTACTTGAGCGATGTGATTGCGGGTATTGCCGTTGCGTCCTTGTTGTATGTTCTCTTGCAACGTGCCGGCAGAAAAGTATCAATTAGCGGCCCCAAAGCAATCTTGTTTGCGTCACCAGTGTTTTTACTTCTGCTACTTCTCTTGCCAGAAAAGAATGTTTGGATTTCGGTGGCTGGGATTGTTGGGGGAACGATTGGTTACGTCTTGGAAGAACGCTTTGTTCGCTTTGACGTTCGTGCGCCGCTAGCACTTCAAGGCCTCAAGTTCTTAATCGGGATCAGCATTACCTTGGGCCTGCAAGAAGGATTAAAACTCGTCTTGCCTTACGCAAATGCGGGCGAGATGGGTACACTTATTTTGGACTTCATTCGTTATGCCTTGCTCGTCATGTGGGTGACCTTAGGGGCTCCCGCAACCTTCAAACTCTTGTTCCAACGAAAAGCGGCCTAAATGGCCGCTTTTTATGTTCCAAGTTCTTCAGCGATGATTTGTTGCAAGAGTTCGGGGTAATCGGTAATGATGCCGTCGGCACCAATGCGAATCAAGTGACGCATCGTCTCAGGGTCATTGATCGTCCAGTAATGGACGGCAACCCCCAGGCGGTGTAAGCCACCGGTCACAAAGCGGTTGTCCAAATGAATCCGGTTGATCACCGGGAACGAATATGACGTTGGAATGCTGATTGCGACAAACCGGTTGTCGCGATGAAAGATCGTTGAGAACGCATACGAATGAAGCACCATCGTGCGAGTAGGTCCACTGCCGGCATTTAAATATAATTCTGGGAAGTTCGCCGCAAAGTAGTCCATGATGTCATCGTGAAAACTTGCGACAAGGACGTGTTCTTCGAGTCCATACTTGAGAATCAAATCACCAAGCAGTTGTGCGGGACGGGTGCGCGGCGCATTTGCGTCCGCTTTGATTTCAATCACATACATCGCGTCTTGACCAAAGATTTGAAACAGTTCTTCGACGGTCGGGACATAGACTTCCTCGGCGACCCATTCGTTCAACGTCAATACTTGATAAGGAAATTGTCCATCGACATTGTATTTATACGCGCCATTGCAATTGGTGTAAATGAAGTCATAGGTAACATCCCAGCTGACCACATCACACTGCGTCAATTGTCGTAAATTGCCGGTCACATTTTCGCCGTGACGAGTAATTAACACTTCATCGGCAGTTATTTGAACGTCCATTTCTAAGATTGCACCGACTGAGTGCGCGTATCGAAAGGCTTTGAGTGTATTGTCAGGAGCAATGCCTTTGCCACCCGCATGGGCAATGACCAAGGGACGATCAGTTCGCCACGGGGTCTCACCAATCAACGAATGAGGTACAATACTTAAACTTGCATAGACAGCGACAAGGGCTGCCAAACCCATTAATAGTTTCTTCATGGCTTATTATAATCTATTTTGAGCATCAAACAAAAAACATCCTGATTAGGATGTTTTAACTCGATTACGGAAAGAGTCTTAGACGCTGTAACTTCCACTGAACATATCGTTCGCCAATCACTTCTTCCATTTTACGCTCTTCAAAGTTCATTCGCAGACGAATCACGACCATCATCGAGATCAAAGTGATCGGAAGAATCAACCAGTTTGTAAAAACCATGGGAATCGCAGTGATCAATAGAAACAACCCAAGGTACATGGGGTGTCGAAGATATCGATACACCCCATGTGAGATGAGTGGTTGGTTGGGTTCAATTTGGATGAACCGAGTATACAACGGCCCAAGTGTAATGCTTCCTGCATAGCGAAGTGACGTACCAAAGGCATAGAGAATCAATCCTACAACTCGAATTACATCACCCAGTAGTCCTTGAATAACAAATACTTCTTGGTTGTAGAGCAATCTTGACATTACAATGGTTGCAACAATGACTGCCGCAATCCAATCAAACCCAATGCGTTCTTTGAAAGTATACGCTTGGGTGCGTGGTCGAAAAACAAAAAACTCAAGCACCCAAGCAAAGCTAATCATTGAAAATAACAATTGACTAACGAACGACATCTTTGAATCCCTTCCAACGTTGGATGACAACTTGAATCCATCCTATGATCATTAACGAGCCACTGAAACTTAAGATCGACCACTTCAAGAACGTCGACACTGCAGCGATATAGACCACAATGGATACCTCTATAGGATACAATCCCATCGCAAGCGATGCAAATAAATTTTCCATATAATCGAAAAAAATTGTAATCACCGCTAAATTAGCCAACCATTCCCGGCGTTGTAACCCACCGATTTTGATGCCAGTGTAAAAGAATGCGCCATACGCAAGCGGCCAAATCAAATCAAACCCAAACCGAGTTTGGATGTAATGGGATCGCCCTGCTTCGCCGTATTCCAAAGCCCATGCATATAATTGAGCTGGTGTATAAAACAAACTTGTATCGGGACTGCCACTACCGGACGTCACATTCGCAAACGCAAGGGCTTGCGCGGGCAAGACAACAATAAGAAAGAACACGAAAACAATCAAACTAACGACAAAATGAATCCAAGTGACATGTAACAACAATCGTTTCATCAATGAGTCCCTCATTCTACTGATTGTATGCTATCATGTGCGACAAAGGAGTTCCATATGAACCTAAAAGTAAGCAATCCCTTTTTATCTCAGCGCCATCCCGTCGTTGCCAAACACGGTGTGGTCGCAACTACGCAACCTTTGGCTGCAACCATTGGGCTTGATATTTTAAAACAAGGAGGCAATGCGATTGACGCTGCGATTGCAACCGCTGCCGCGATGACGGTGTGTGAACCCACCGCCAACGGCATTGGTGGCGATGCGTTTGTGATTGTTTATTCCAAGGGCGAGTTATATGGCTTAAACGCAAGTGGTAAATCCCCCGCATCGATTAGCATTGACGCCATCAAACAAAAAGGCAACGCGACGATGCCGCAATTTGGTGTCGATTCGATCACCGTCCCCGGTGTACCCAAAGCATGGGCTGATTTGCAAGCTCGCTTTGGTACCAAACCCCTTGCTGAGTTATTGGAACCAGCGGCAAACCTCGCGCAAACTGGCTACGCCGTCTCGCCGCAATTGTCGGACATGTGGACTCGCTCCAACAAACGATATCAAACAATCTTTACCGACAAGATGTTCGAGCCTTGGTTTGACTTGTTTACCACCAATGGTGTTGCGCCTGAAGTGGGGTCTGTCTGGTCGTCCCTAGAGATGGCACAAACACTGCGCACCATTGGGGCCACGAATGCGAATGATTTTTATACGGGATCACTTGCCACTCAAATCGCGGACTTTGTTCAGGCACACGGTGGGTATCTATCAGCTGCTGACTTAGCAAATCACCAAAATGAATGGGTCACCCCAATTAGCGTCAATTACAAGGGCGTTGACGTGTGGGAACTGCCGCCCAATGGTCAAGGCATCGTCGCCTTGCAAGCATTATCGATGCTGGCAAACGAATCCCATCCTTACGGAGAGGTCGAATCGATTCACCGACAAATCGAAGCAATCAAACTCTCGTTTGCCGATGGCATGACATGGGTCACCGATCCCGCCATGATGACGCTAAGCCCGAGTGATTTCTTAGCGGCAAGCTATATGAAACAACGTGCCGCGTTGATCACCGACAAGGCTCAAGTCTTTCCAACCGGACTTCCTTCTTCTGCCGGAACAATTTACTTGTGCACGGCAGATAACGACGGCAACATGGTGAGCTACATTCAAAGTAATTTTTATGGGTTTGGCTCAGGCATTGTCATTCCCGGCACGGGGATTAGTATGCAAAACCGTGGCTTTAGTTTTTCGCTTGATGAAACTCACGCCAATGCCTTGGCGCCAAACAAACGAACGTATCATACAATCATCCCAGGCTTCTTGACCAAAGACGGTCAACCTCTTGGTCCCTTTGGGATCATGGGGGGATACACGCAACCCCAAGCGCACTTGCAAGTGGTGATGCATTTGGGTGATCGTTACAATGAATCCGCAAGCCGCACTCGATGCGCCTCGCTGGCAATGGATGCAGGACTTGACGATTCATGTCGAACCACAGTTTCCACTTGTGCGTTGATGCCGATGCCAAAGGCCGCCGATGGTTGTCTTGGAAGAATCATTGACCTTTGGTCGTGGTCAAGTCATTTTACGGCTTAGTGATGCGACATATGTTGCTGGCAGTGAAAGTCGCCGAAGGAATTGCGGCATTTTATTAACAACGAATTTACGAAAAAAAATATTAATAGTGAATCGTCAAGCAGCTTTGCGAAATATACGAACTCCAAAATTTTGGTAGCACTTTCATTGGTTTTTGTGCCAAAACTTCTATCTGAATGTTTGTTAGATAAGTTTAATAGAGATAGATAACATTCAGGTCTTCATGACATCAAATTGTCCAATCTAACGAAAACCTTTCAACAAAAAAAACAATCAGACGTCGTTGCGGTAAACGCAATGAACCTTACTATCCCCTCAGGCACTTTAGTTGGATTACTTGGACCCTCTGGGTGCGGAAAATCGACGACCCTATACATGATTTCTGGTCTTTTGGCACCCACCGAAGGATCGATTTTTTTTGGGGATGAAGATGTAACGGCAGTTCCACTTGTAGCACGGGATTGGCTTGGTGTTTCAAAATTATGCCTTATATCCACACATGACGGTTCGTCGAAATATCTCGTTTCCGTTAGAAAACTCCAAAGAAATTAAAGCGATGTATCCTAACCGCAAAGAACGCAAAGAATACATCGAACAAACCGTGCTAGAAACCGCACGGATTGTTAAAACCGAGGACTTGCTGAATCGTAAACCTGGTCAATTGTCAGGCGGTCAGCAACAACGTGTCGCAATTGCCCGTGCCTTGGCGAAAAAGAAGCCCTAGTATTATTACTGGATGAACCACTGTCAAATTTAGATGCGCGTTTGCGCTTAGAAACGCGTGAAGAAATCAAGCGCATTCAACGCGAAACCAATGTCACAACCATCTTTGTGACGCACGATGAAGAAGAGGCGGTAAAGGCATCTCACAGTTCCATCGTCGTGATGAAAGATGGCGTCATTCAACAAAACGATGCACCCCCAATCCGTAGCCTATGGCGTCAGGCAATGAGTTCGTTGCACGCTTCTTAGGTAACCCCCAATCAACGTCTTTCTAACCAGGCACCAATGGGAACGATGTTGTGATGATTGGTGACGCTACAGTCAGGACCTGTAGCAAATAGTTCGATCGATGTCGGAATTCGTCCTGAATCGTTCAAACAAGGTGAAACAGGACTACCCGTGGTGGTGACCATGGTGGAAACGATTGGTCGCGATAAGCTCGTCCGATTTGTCACCACCGATCGACAAACAGGGCCAGCGTTACTCAGAAGCGGATGTTCAAAGTAACGACTAATGAGACGATTCACTTGCAAGTACGAGACAAAGGCGTCTTCTTCTTTGATGAACAAGGAGGTCGATTAACCTAATGGTTGGATTGTCAAAACGCAAACAATATACGCAAGCATTTTTGTATTTGTTCCCCGCCGTCTTTTTGATAGGCTTGTGGGTGATTTATCCTGTCTACGGTTCAATTCGTATGAGTTTCTTTACCGAATGGAATTTGTTCACCCAAGAAGGAACCGGATTTGGCTTGGACAATTATATTAAAGTATGGAATGACAGTCAGTTCCAACTCGCCTTATCTAACACACTGGTATATACCTTTTGGGTCGTGCCGGTCTCAATTGCCGCGTCACTCATCATCGCTGTCTTATTAAGCAATAAGATGCGCGGGATGAAAGTCTTTGAATCGATCTTCTTCTTACCTTATATTACAAATATCATTGCGATTGGCCTTGCGTTTCGTTTTATTTTCCACTCCCGCGTTGGTGCGATTACGGGTGTCTTCAATTTGCTGGGTCTAGAGCCCATCGGTTGGTTGAATGACCCTGAATGGGCACTGATCACTTTAATCATTTTTGGTGTTTGGGGTGGTTTGGCCTTTAAGATTGTCATCTTTATGGCGGGACTGCAAAACATTGACCCGCAATATTACCAAGCAGCGAAAATTGATGGCGCCGGACGCATGAAGACCTTCTTTCGCATTAGCTTACCGTTACTCGCTCCGATTGTTGCCTACATTACCGTCATCTCGTTGATTGGTTCAATCAAAGTCTATGTTGAGATCATCGGAATCTTTGGTGGGGGTAGTTCTGGCGCTGGGCCAGCAAATAGCGCATTGAGTATTGTCTATTATGTGTATCAAAAATTCTACCAAGAATCCTTACCGACGATTGCGGCGGCCGCAAGTGTCATGATGTTTGGGTTTATCTTAATCATTACGATTGTTCAGTTGTGGATCAATCGACGTCGGTTGACGGTGTAATCATGGCTCAACCATTGACCTTTGCAACATCAAAATCTAATAAAGTACTTCGCCAAGTGGCCGTCTATCTGTTCTTAAGTCTTGGTGCATTGTTTATGATTTTCCCGTTTTATTGGATGATTTCAGGTAGTTTCAAGACCTATCAAGAAATTGTCACTTCACCGATTGTATGGATTCCCGCAACCATCTCCTTGGTCAATTACCAAGAAGCACTTAGTGTTGCCCCGTTCATTATTTACCTTCAAAACACCGTAATTGTTGCGGTCGCGAATTCCATCCTTACATTACTGACGACCATTCTTGCGGCCTTTGCCTTCTCGCAGTTTACCTTCAAGGGACGCGATACGCTCTTTGCCTTATTGCTCGCAACCTTAATGATTCCTAGTGAGTTGTTGATCATCACGAACTATTCCACGGTTGTACAACTAGGGCGTTGGAACAAAACACTGACCGAGACGTTCTCGGTCATTCCCCAAGTCATTGGGATTGATACGTATGGCGCGTTGATCGTTCCGTTCATCGCGAGTATCTTTTATATTTATCTATTGCGCCAATTTTTCAACCAAATTCCCCGCCAACTCTACTTGGCGGCGAAAGTTGATGGTTGTAGCGATTGGAAATACATGTGGACGATCATGGTGCCCAACAGCATCAATGCCTTGATCACGATCGGTTTGTTTAACTTTATTGCAAGTTGGAACGCGTACATTTGGCCACTTCTAGTGACCAACAATGTAGAAATGCGCGTCTTAAGCATCGGGCTCAGATATTTTACCGGCGAAGCCGGCAGTGAGTATCACTTGTTGATGGCAGCAGGAACGTTTGTTGTCATGCCACTGCTAGTGCTGTATTTGTTTACTCGCCGCTTCATTATCGCTGGAGTTGCCCGCTCCGGCATCAAAGGGTAGCAATTCGAGCGTAATGCTCTTATGATTGCAAAAAAAAAAGGAGAACTATCAATGAAAAAAGTATTGACCTTACTTCTATCGGTTGGATTGGTCTTTGGGTTAGCTGCATGTGCGGAAGAAACTCCAGCACCAACGACACCTTCGACACCTACAACTCCAACCACACCAACGACTCCAGCAGAGCCTGCTGGTCGTACTCTACCACGTGGTGTTACGATTGAATTCTGGCACTCCATGAGTGGTCCAAACGGTGATGCCGTTCAATATTTGGTGGACCGTTTCAATGCGGAAAACGAATATGGAATTACTGTCAACGCAACCTACCAAGGTGGATATAACGATGCCCACCAAAAGGTAACTGCAGCGTTAGTTGCAGGCGATTATCCTGACATTGGACAAGCGTATGGAAATAACGTTGTGACGTATTTCCCTTCCGGTCAAGTTGTACAACTGGATGAATTCATCTTTGACCCAGAATGGGGAATCGAAGACTTTGAAGACATCTTAGTTGGATACCGTAACGAAGCAAGTGCGTTTGAAGATGGAAAATATTACATCTTACCATTCTCCAAATCGACTGAAGTATTATATTACAACCCAGATTTCTTCAACAAAGAAGGATTATGGGCAGACCGCGAAGGCGATGTCTTTACTCCACCTGAAACTTGGGAAGAGTTAGAAACTACCGCAAAAGCGATCACCGCAATCACAGGAAAACCTGCCTTTGGCTATGACTCACTAGCGAACTTGTTTATCATCTGGACACAACAAAATGGTGGAACGTATACGGCTGCAGATGGTAGCATCTTGTTCAATAACTTTGAAGCAGTTCAAGCCGTTGAATACTTCGCTCGCGGTGTTCGTGAAGGATACTTCCGCGTTGCTGGTGATGACCGATACCTCTCTGGACCATTCGTTTCTGGCGATGTCATGATGTACATTGGTTCCACATCAGGTTCGGTATTCAACCGTTCTGATTTGTTCGATTTTGAATCGGCACAAGTCCCAATGGGTAAAGTTCGTCGCGTCATTCAACAAGGAGCTAACTTCTTCATGTTGGATAATGGAGACGATAGAAAATTAGCAGCATTCACATTCATCAACTTTGTCCTTGCCGCAGAAAATACGGTAGAGTGGGCAATGCGTTCTGGCTACTTACCAGTACGTGCGAGTGCTCGTGAATTACCTGTATATAAAGAATTCTTAGATTCCAACGTGAACCCAACAAAAGTAACGGGAGCGAGCTACTTAGCAAGTGATTACACCTTTGACCCGATCTTTGCGGAAAGCTTCTCTGTTCGTCAAGCTGTAGAAGTTGCGGTGGAAGAAGTTCTTGCAGGACAAAAAACAGCAGCAGCTGCCATCCAAGACGCATACGACGGATTGCAATAACAAACGAATTGTAGTACGAAAAATGGGGCAATCTGCTCCCGTTTTTCATAGGAGGTTCTTGTGTTAAAACAACGTATGGTACTTGTTCTACTACTGCTTCTTGCTGCCTGCACCGACCCCGTTGAACAACCACCAACGGAGTCACCAATCAGCGTCGAGACAAGTACAGAATTATCGATGCCCACCTTGCCTGACTTGGACTTTGCCAATTTGAACTTCTTTTATGATGGGTTCACTGAAGTTCGCCTCGTTTCTTGTACCGATGGCGACACGGCTCGCTTTCGAGTCAATGGCAGCATTTATCCAACGCGCTTTCTAGCGATCGATACGCCGGAAATTTCCGGTCAACTTGAACCATGGGCAATGACGGCGAAAAATTATGCGTGTGATGCGATGGAAGGGGCCACACAAATTGTTTTAGAGCTAGAAAAAGAATCCGACATCTTTGACAACTACAACCGCTTGCTCGCTTGGGTTTGGGTAGACGGCGAATTGTTACAATACAAACTCGTCGAAGAAAGTTTGGCCTACGTCAAATATCTATATGGAGATTATGCCTATAACCCAACCATGATCGCCTTAGAATCACGGGTGCAAAAGGAAGGCAAACGAATTTGGGGTGAAGTCGACCCGACCTTCAATTACGAAGTGAGTGAATTAGCACTCTCAATCGATCAATTACGCACCGAAGCTCGTTACGGCGACAAAGTCATTATCGAAGGCATTGTTACTGGCATTGTCGCGAACAACTTCTTCTTGTATGACAAAGGAGCTGCCGTGTATGTCTATACACGCAATGCCCCGTACCGCGCGATTTTAGCGGGCGGCATTGGGGCCAAAGTTCGAGTGACAGGAGATTATATCTTGTTCAATGGACTCGATGAAATTAGTAACATTAGTAATTATGGCACGATTGAATTACTCGATTCTGGATTGACCTTACCCCCATCCAGTGAACTTCTTTTGAGTGAATGGGGCGAAGCGTACGAAAGTATGCTGGTTCATTCACTGAATCTTACCATCACTCGGATTGTCGAAAACGACAACGACAATGGATATGATGTCTACGTCAGCCAAGAGGGTGTTGAGCAAATGCTGCGCATCGACAAACGCTTGGACCCAATGATTGACCCCTCGTTCTTTGAAGTCGGTCGAGTAATCAATGCGTATGGTAATTTAAGCCAATACGTCGATGTGTACCAATTGATGATTCGCAGCGTGGAGGATATTGAATATGTTTCGTGAAATGGATCAATTGATTCAGTCTTATCAATCGATCGCGATTTACACTCACGTCTTACCCGATATGGATGCACTTGGTTCACAGTGTGGACTGAAATTATTACTGCAAGAACGTTATCCGACCAAAGACATCTATGCACTAGGTGACATCAACGATGTTCCCATTCCGTTCCCCATCGACGAGGAAGCAAGTGTCCCGCTTGCGAGTACCTTGGCGATTGTCTTGGATACATCCAACGTTGAACGCGTCTCAAATCAATCGTTCTTGCGCTGTGACAAGATCTTAAAGATTGACCATCACATCGATTACACACCATACGGTGATGTCTCGTACATTGATACCTCGACCATCTCGACGTGTTCAATCGTTACGAGCATGGCCCGTGAACTGGGGTATACGTTCACCAAAGACATTGCGAACTTCTTACTCTTTGGCTTGATTACCGACTCAGGACGCTTTCGCTTTCCCAACACCAGAGCCGAAGACTTTGAACATGCGGCGTTCTTACTGAATCATGGCGCCGACTTGCAGTTTATTTATGATCAGTTTTACGTCAAACCGCTGAAGAAAAGCCGTGGACGTCTATGCCCACAACAACTTCAAAGTCGAACACAATGTCGCGTACGTCAAAACAACGCCCGCCGATGCGATGCATTTAAAGGCCGACTTGATGTACATCAAAGTGGTGCCATCAACGTCTTACAAGACATTCAAGGCGTCGATGCGTGGGCAACGTTTACGCAGTTGACCGAGAGTGACCCAATTTATGTCAGTGCAGGGCCGCATCCCGGTCATTGAAGTCGCGGTACGCCACGGCGGCGGCCATGCCCTGGCTTGTGGCTGCAAGGTCACCTCGTGGGATGAAGTCGATCAAATCATCACTGAACTGCATGAATTAGTATAAAAAAAAGGACGAGATTCGTCCTTTTTCTTACAAATAAAACAATGTCGCCAACAAGAAGTAAATGCTGATGCCTGTGACGTCAATGATCGTCATAATGATTGGGTCAGCACCCGCGGCTTGATCAGGCCCAAGCTTCATCAAGCCGTACGGGACAACATAGCCGAGTGTCGAACCAATGATGATCGCACTCAGAGCGCACTCGCAACGACAAACGCCAAATTCAAATCCCCTTGCCAGACAAAGATAAACAACCCGCAGGTATCGTTAAACAAGCCAATCGTCACACCAACCCCTAGTTCACGAATAAATGACTCATGAACTGTTTGACGTTGATTTGACCAAGGACCAACGCTCGCGTAAAGATCGTCGAGCTTTGCGTTCCGACATTACCACCCATCGCCATGATCATTGGGATAAAGAACGCGAGCTGGACCATCGCCAAAGCGGATTCAAAGCCTTCAAAATGATTCCAGCGGACAAACCTCCAAGCAGCGTAATGACCAAGAACGGAATACGAATTTTCCAAACATCCACAAGTGATCCATGAGGTCAACAAGCGTGAGCGTCGGTTTCCCCGACGACTCAGTTCAATCAACCCCGCTTTGTCTGGAAGCTTGATCGATGCGTTCTTCTTCAAGACATCCATCGCATCATCGACCGTGACGACACCAATCAATCGGTGTTCGTTATCGACGACAGGAATCGCGAGCAAATCATACTCCTGAAGCAGTGCAGCAACGTCTTCATCGTCCATCGTCGCTAAGACACTAATTGGGTCTTTGGTCATGATTTGATCGAGTGGTTTCTCCGTGTCTTCAAAGATCAAATCACGAAGTAAGATTTCCCCGATCAATTGTCGCTTGGATGGTTACGTACAAGTGATAAATCGCTTCGACGTCTTCGTTGGATTACGGATCTTTTCCAGTGCCTGACCGACTGTCATTTCCGGAGTGAACCGGTAATACTTGGGAGTCATATGACCGGCCGTTCCATCCTCATAGCCCATCAACAACATGACCATGTCATGTTCCTCACGCAGAATACGACTCAATAACAAGCGGGCCACTTTGGCCGGCAATTCATCCATCAACGCGGCTTTGTCATCCGGTTAAAAACTTAAAGTATTCAGCCGCCTTGTCGATACGAAAACTTTGATCAACCGTTGTTGCACTTCGACTTCGAGTTCTTCAAATACCTCCAGTGCGGTGTCTTTGGCTAGTAACCGGTACCACCGCTACCGGGGTTCTTCTTTGAGCGTCTCCATCAAGTTCGCAATGACGGCGGGTTCTAATTCCCTCAAATACGCCTTGAGTGACTTTAAGTCATCGAGCTTGATCCATTCTAAAATTTGTTCAATATTTTCGTTAAATTGTTCCATCACAACCTCAAAACCATTGTACACGGTTCAACAAAGGTTCAAAACATTCAACAAAAAGATGAGTTTGATTGAAGCGTACGTAAAACCGTATGATATAATCAATTGAGGTATCGATATGAGCTATAACACCAACATCACAACCCTAAGAAAGACCTGTATAAAGTCGCCAAATTGGTCACTGAGAATGGTGTCCAAGTCACGGTGAATACAAAAGAAGGCAACTTTGTCATGCTGTCTGAAGACGAGTATCGCGGCATTCTTGAGACGTTATACTTATCCAGTAATCCGAAGATTAAAAACGAGATCATCAAAGGGTTACAAACACCGCTTGAGGACACGATTCCTGAAGAAGATATCAAGTGGTGATCGAATGTATCACGTTCGACTCACCAAGCATGCAGTCAAGGATTATGAATTGATCAAAGCAGCTAAGTTAAGTGTAACAGTTCGTAATCTTCTAGAAATTATGAAACAAAACCCGTTTCAATCCCTCCGCCATTTGAAAAACTAATCGGCGATTTAGCTGGAGCAACCTCCAGGAGAATCAATCTTCAACATCGATTGGTCTATCGCATCGAACCAGAACTCAAAGAAATCATCGTACTTAAAATGTGGACACATTACGAATAATGAGCAATAAATCAGATTTTTTATTATTGGTTCTCATAAAAAAACACCCATTTGGGTGTTTTTATACGTTATAAGTGAGTTGACGCCGTATCGCCGCCGCGACCCGTCCAGTTGGTGTGAAAGAACTCACCGCGTGGTTGGTCAATGCGTTCGTACGTATGAGCGCCAAAGAAGTCGCGTTGTGCTTGAAGCAAGTTGGCGGGCAAACGATTCGTCGTATACCCATCAAAGTAACTCAAGGCACTCGATAAGGTTGGAACTGCGATGCCGTGTAAACTTGCGGTTGCGACGACTTGTCGCCATGCCGGTAACAATTTTTGAAGTTCTTTGACAAAGAACGAATCCAACAGTAAGTTTGGAATGTTTGCGTCTTTGACAAAGGCTTGTTTGATGTCATCGAGGAATCGACTACGGATGATGCAACCACCGCGCCACATTAATGCGACACTTCCGTAATTGATCGTCCATTGTTCGGCTTGGGCTTGCAAACGCATCAAGGAGAATCCTTGGGCATAACTGATCATTTTTGCGGCATACAAGGCTTGACGAATTTGTTCAATCAACACTTTCTTATCGCCATTAAAGGCGGGGATTTCTTTACGATATGTCTTCGATGCTTCGACGCGTTCGTCTTTCATCGCGGCAAGCAATCGAGCAAAGACCGCTTCACTGATTAAGGTCAACGGCGAATTCACGCCAAGGGCACTTTCAATCGTCCACTTGCCGGTTCCTTTTTGCATGGCGGTATCTAAGATCTTATCAACAAGCGGTGAGCCGTCCGTGTCTTTGACACGAAAGATTTGCGCGGTGATATCAATCAAGTAACTATCGAGTTCGGTCTTGTTCCATTCTGAATAAATGTCAGCCAGTTCACTCGCATTGACCCCAAGCAAATCTTTGAGCAATTGATAACTTTCGGAAATCAACTGCATGTCGCCGTACTCGATGCCGTTGTGAACCATTTTGACGAAGTGTCCTGCGCCTGCGTCACCGACCCAGTCGCAACAAATGCTCCCGTCATCGGTTTTTGCGGCAATCGCTTGTAAGATTGGTTGAACAAGAGGCCATGCAGCATTGCTTCCACCTGGCATGATTGACGGTCCAGTTAATGCCCCTTCTTCGCCGCCTGAGACGCCCGTTCCAACAAAGAGGAAGCCTTGGGCTTCAAGTTCTTTCATCCGGCGTGAGGTGTCTGTATATAAGCTGTTTCCGCCATCGATGATCACGTCACCTGGTTCTAAGAACGGAATCAATTGTTTGATCACTTGGTCGACCGGGTTGCCGGCTTTGACCATCAACATGACTTTGCGAGGTTTGCTTAGTGAAGCAACTAATTCTCCAACGTCGGTTGTCCCACGAATGTTTTTTCCTTTCGCGCGACCTTGTAAGAAACTATCGACCGTTTCTTGGTTGCGAGAGGAAACGGTAATGGTAAATCCTCTTGATTCGATGTTCAGTGCGAGGTTTTCCCCCATCACCGCGATGCCGATAAGTCCGATGTCTGATTGTGGTTTCATAGTTTATTCTCCGTTCCTATTGTATCAAACAAGTAAAAGAACACTCAAGAGAGTGTTCCATAGATCATCGAAGCAATTTTCTTACTAATGATGACGACACGGTCATTGAGCGTAACATGAAGTAACTCTTGAAAGGGATTCACTTGAACCACATCCAAGGTTTGATGGAGTTCAATGCCTTCGTCTTGCAAATACGAGAGCAACTCATAGTCATCAATCACGCGGCGCAAGACAAAACTTTGTCCCACAGTTGCTTCCCATAAACTGGGATACTTGACGCGCTTGACTTGACCCTTAAAATTGGGAATCGGATTGCCGTGTTGACACTCTTTGGGTTGCCCCAAAAAGTCATACAAGCGTTCGAGTAACAATTCACTGGACGCATGTTCAAGTTGTTCGGCTTCTTGATGAACGTCTTGCCAAGAAAAGCCGAGCGTTTCGGTCAAAAAGACTTCCCAAATCCGGTGAGCACGAACCAAACGAATCGCTTCGGCTTCTCCTTCTTTGGTCAATTCGATGCCTTTGTAGGGCGTATATATGACAAACGAGAGTTCTTGCAACCGGCGAATCATTTCATACACCGATTGTTCGCTGTAACCAAACGTTTGAGCGATCTCTGAGACTTTGACAAACGGTTCTGGTGTCAATGTCTGCAGTTCAAGAATTGTTTTAATATAATCTTCTTCAGACTTTTTCATAATGACCCTTAAATGAATAGAATCAAGCTTAACGCCATGATTCCCATCCCCATCATCATCCCAATGATCGAGATGTGATGTTTTCCATATTTTTCGGCACTCGGTAACAGTTCATCCAAACTGATGTATACCATGATCCCTCCGACCGCGGAGAACAAAAAGCCAAAGAACAATTCGCCACTGAACGCTTGGAGTAAGAAAATCCCAACAATCGCGCCGAGAGGTTCGGCAAGTCCTGAACCCAGTGCATACCACAACGCTTTCGCCTTGTTGCCAGTCGCATGATAGATTGGCATCGCGACAGCAATCCCTTCGGGAATGTTATGGATCGCAATCGCAACCCCAACACTAATACCTAACGCCGTACTTTCGGTCGCCGCAATGAAGGTCGCTAGACCTTCAGGGAAGTTATGAATCGCAATGGCTAAAGCTGTAAACAACCCCGTACGAAGTAACCGCGAACGTTCCATCAATACTTCATTGTCGACGTCCCCGTTATCCGGTAACGTATGCGGATTCATCATGTCGGGAATCGCATAATCAATCAATCCAATCAACAACATCCCCGCAAAGAACGCAACGGTTGTCGTTAGGATGTACGCGTTTTCGAATCTGATACTTCGGTCAAACTCTCCAGTGCTTTGGGAAAAATTTCTATAAAGGAAACATAGATCATTACCCCTGCAGATAAAAGCTAAATGCCAAGAACCCCTTCTTGTTCGCAAGCGGTGTAAACGCGAGAAGGCCACCAATTCCGGTGCTTAACCCCGCAAACAATGTAATTAAAAACGCAACTAATATATTCATCTGAAATATCCTCAAATTAAGGATACCCTTAACTTATCATTAAGGCAAGTATAAATAAAAAAACACTCCAAGTCACTGGAGTGTTTTTTTACTATGCAACTGATCGTTTGACTTCTACAACGTTATCTTCTAAGACCGTAATAACAATGTCTTCAAAATAAATCACAGCCCCTGGTTGATGAACAAACGCTGGTTGATTACAAAAACGTCGATTCAAATCACCATACACAGGATGCATCTCACCCTGAATACAAGGGTGATTGGTGGTGGGGTCTTTGAGATATCGCCAGAAGTTTTTGGCATCGTATTCCTCAACCGTTAAATTTTCACATCCTTGATCACATCGAAATTGTGGTTTGTTGACATTGATGTGATATGCAGTAATGCCTTGATACTCCAAAGGCAATGTACTAAATGGTCCATCGGTTCGATATTCAATGACAATGATTTCTTCCTGATTCAACCGAATCATTAAGTTTTTTGGTCCTTCAACAACAATTCCGTTGCGGTCCAAGGAATCAATTTCAAAGACCAAAGGTTCGTCCAAGTCATCAATATCAACACACGCCAAATGGTCTTCGTTCCACCAATCAAGCAAGAACGCTTCCCACGACATCAACATCTTGGAATAACCGTGTTGATTTTGCATCACCGAATAATTGGCGCCATTGTATGGACCATGACCCATCAATCCTTGTTCGTGAAGAATTTCATGGGCGGCAAAGTCCCACATCGTATAATCCGTGAATTCTGGAAATCTCCAACCTAGAAATCCACCAAACACAGGAACAAACACATTTCCTGCTTTCGGCGTTCGATTGTTTCCGCCGTGAGAGTACAAGCGAACCCAATGAGGTTCCGCTTCGGCGCGCGTTGGAAACATGATTTGCGCAAAATCCATCTCGGACCAATCATAATAATCGTCAGACGCTGTAAAGACTTGATTGATCGCTTCCATTTCTGGTTGAAGTCGGTAGACAACAGGTTCGTTGTAATCTCCAGTAATCACACGCATGCATGCTTCGCATCCATACCATTTGGCTTCTTTGGGGGCGGTAATCCATTGTGGTTCAAAATGGACTTTGTACTCCATGATGCCACTGGCCACAAAGAAGCTCCACGCTTCCAAGTTATAAATTTCAGCAAGCCATTGATCGATCATTGCAGGATCTCCAAGGACATCCGGGAAATCGATTGCAAGAAAGGCAACATTGACAACCCCTTTGGTGGGTACCACATTATAGCGAAGGGGAAATCCCTTGCTTTGCGGTGGATCGCCATCGAACGTTTTGGTTTGTTGAATCTTGCATACATCAATCGGTTGTAAGCGCGACAAATCACGCTGTGGCACATAAGGTTCAACAACTTCTTCAATGACTTCTTCCTCAATGAGTTCTGGTTCCGGGATCGGTTCCACAATCTCAGGAGGAACAATCACAGCAGGTTCCTCAACCACGGTTTCATTGGGTGGAGTGGATTCTTGTTCGTTGATCTCACAAGCACTCATGAAGACCAAAAGAATGAATAATACAATTTTTCATACAAACCTCTATATAAATAAAGAGTAGCAAAAAGTTTGATGCTCAAAACGAAAAGTTAAAATTTGTTACCACTGTTTATTTCATAGTATAGTGGGTATGGAGAACTTATGAGCCGTTCACAACAAGTAACCATCAAAATTCTGTTTGCCTTTACGGTGCCATTCTCCTTGCTTGGCTCTTAGAGTTACCTGGAACTGTCACTACAGGAATCCTCGCGATCATTAGCATTCAACCGACCAAAACCGATGCAGTGTTGATCATGATTCGTCAGCGATTTTCTGCGGTCATCGGCTTTTGCCTTTGCCTTGCTGGTCTTTGAAGTGTTTGGATATACCCTTCTAATGTATACCCTCGTTAGCATTGTCTTTACGATCTTCTCTTACGTAGCGACACTTGGGGTCGGTGTGGTTCCAACATTAGTGCTCCTTGGTACGTTAATGGCTCATGGGTCCTATGACCCATTGGTCCTATTACAAACCTCACTGATGTTGATCTGTTTCAATCATCGTCAGTGCGTTAGTCACCTTCTTGTATCCATCCAGTGCAACAAAAGCGGCAGAATTTGTCTTAGCAAAAACCGATGACGTGCTCAAACAAATGCTCACACTCTTATCAAATCCTTAAAGGAACCAAACAATCAAGTCCGTATCAAGATTCGTTCGCTCAACTAGATAGCACCGGCAAAGACTTGATTGTCGAAGCCGAAAGCACCAACAAAGACTTCTTGTTTTAGCCAAGACAATTCACTCTATGCCTATTTAAAATGCGCCAATCCCAAATGAACCGAGTGCGTCGTTGTTTCGCTTGCTACAATCAATCGATCAACCGACGCCATTTTATGAACCGCTTCGCCATCCTTTGTTGAGGAATTGATTCCTGCGATTGGTGCAGTGGATCAGCCACTCCCCTTACGATCGCGTTACTACACCTCACAAACGACTATAGAAGCCCTCCCCAAAACCAGGGAGGTTTGAGACTTCGTGCCATCTTGTTTCAAATGCTCTTTGAACTCGATTACTTCCTCAGCGTCCAAAATTCAATACCACCAACAATCAACGAATTAATTGTTGATACTGATGCTTTAAGGCCAGCAGGAATCATCGCGCCAAGTTTACCGCCGATAAAGGTCACCCCGCGTGGATGCTTGTCCCACGATGCTTCAGGGACGTTTACACTGGGATTGCCATGAATTGCCCCAAAATCAGTCAACCAACCGTCACAATCGCCCAAGTAGCCCTCATCGAGCATCGTTTCCGCCACGTGAGAAGCCATCTCAATTGGGCTTTTTTAAGGCCAAATATTCTGGATCATCCAGAGCTTTCGCGTGGGTTAGGACTGCTCCAGTAAAGTAATTCCATATTTCATTGCTCGTTCAGGATTCACTTTATATTCTTTGATCAAATCTTCCATCGACTGTAGAGGAAAGTCAGGACTAAGGTTTGTAAGAGAATGCGTTCATCGCTGGTGCGAATTCCGCAAGTAGTATTTGATTGTTCGGAATGTAACTGGGTGATGGTTGTTCTTCGACCTCTCAGCCAATCGCTTTCAAACGAGGAATTGCGAGTGCTTTCATCGGTGTCGACCCATTCACTGGGTAAATAATCACCGAGTAATCCCGGCATGGTTAACCAAAAGGACCTTGCCTTTTGGTGGTTGCGACAAGCGGGTGTCGCCACCGGGTTTGCCACTGATGACATCCATCATCAAAGCGACGTCTTTGACGGTTTTCGCCATCGGTCCGGCCGTATCTTGACTTGGTGAAATCGGAATGATTCCGTGTTGCGGGACCACGCCTTGTGTCGGTTTTAAGGTGACAACCCGATTGTACTAACGCCGGGGCCATTAACGACCCATTGGTTTCACTACCAATCGAGACTGGCACAATGTCCAAGGCCACCGCAACCGCACTGCCGGTACTAGACCCCAGCGGGTCGACCGATTCATCATACGGATGTTTGACTTGACCGTACATCGAACCATAGCCATTGGGCATTCCTTCGGTCGTTAAAAAGTTCGCTAATTCTGACAAGTTCGCTTTGGCGACAATGATCGCGCCTGCGGCAATCATCCGCTCAACAATCAAGGCATTATAGGGCGGCATCAAGTCACGCAGCGCGTACGAATTCGCCGTCGTTGGTGTACCGTCTTGGTATAAAATATTGTCTTTGATCACCACGGGAATGCCGTGGAGTGGACCGCGCAAGCGGCCAATCGAGCGTTCTTCGTCGAGTTGCTTTGCTAGTTCTAGTGCTTTCGGACTTGTCACGCCAATCGCGTTAAACTCTTTGGTTTCGTCAATCCGCTTGAACGCGGCTTTGACCAAATCGACACTGGTGGTTTTGCGTGCGGCTAAGGCCGCACTGAGTTCTTGAATGTTCATACATACCTCGCAAACCAGTTTTGGATTTCTGATAACCGTTTGATTCTTGCATGCGGTTTGCCACTTCGCGACAATTCATGCGTTTCGTCTTTGAACCAGATGAAGCGTGTTTCGACGCCATTGGTTTTTAACACACTGTGAAATTGTTCGGCTTGTTCCATCGGACAACGATGGTCTTTGTCGGAATGAATAAACAACAAGGGGGTTTTGACGTTCATCGCATATTTGAGCGGTGACTGATGCCATAGTTGTTCCATGTCACGCACGGGGTGTCCCCCTGCTTGATCGACCCCAAAGGTGTGACCGATGTCCGAGGTGCCGCAAAAGCTCACCCAGTTGGAAATGCTGCGCTGCGTCACGCCCGCTTTGAAGCGATTCGTATGACCAACCATCCAGTTGGTCATAAAACCACCATAGGACCCACCCGTGACAAACAAGCGTTTCTTATCGACCGCATAGTCGTTGACGACTTGATCGGTAAACGCCATCAAATCCAAGTAATCAATGTCGCCGTATAATCCGCGGATGTCCGCAAACGCATCACCATAACCATCAGAGCCTCGCAGGGTTGGCAAACATGACAATATACCCCGCATTCGCCCACACTTGCATCTCATGGTAATAGACATACGAATAAATTGTTTTTGGTCCACCGTGAATGTTCAAAATCGCCGGATACGTTTTTCGTTTGTCGTAGCCTTGCTGGCAATAAGACCCAACCAGAAACACTCCGGACTTGTCCTTGGACATCAACCACTTGCGGTGTTGCAACATAATACCCCTTCAAGGCTGCTTGGTTGATGGAGTGACTTTCGTAAAGGTTTTCTGTTTTGTAGGGCATACACTTCCTGGAAGTGCTTGATCAAACAAGCCAATCGTCAAAAAGCCGCTTGGTATTGAATCAAACCATCAATGGAACCAGGAGCCTCCACAAGTCGCTTGATGCCCTTGAGGGACACTGATGTCGGTGTGATCGTGATGCGTTGAAACAGAGTACGAAGGGGTCCCTTGGACGGCTTTGCGCACTTCCCACCGTAACGAACATCACTACCGACACTACTATAGACCGAGTATCCAAAGTCCATCATCTTCGATAATTGATTTTGTTTGACCAGATAATAACGGAGTTTGATTGAGGCCATACGTCAACATGTCTGAGGCAAAGACCACAATCTCACTGCCTTGAACAAAGAATCGGTCAATCTTATACTTGCCCTGAAATGAGTGCTTCAACGATGCTTTTTGGCCGTCACATCGAGTGAATAGATGCAGAGTAAGGCGTGCGTACAGGCTCCGAGTAGCTTCCCGTGAGAAGTCAATTCGTTCTTCTCACGGCCGCGTTCGACTTGACTCGCGCCAAAGTCTTTTGGGGTGAGTAAGGTGAGTTTGAAGGAGGATAAATCCAACACAAACAACTGTTTGCGTTTGCCATGGACAAAGTTTGCGCCATTGAACAAGAACGGAAGTTCTTCGATGTCTTCACTAAAGGACGATTCCTTGACGTGCTTCAAGTACGCGCTGCGCTCTTTCGCACTGCCTTCATACAAAATGTGATCGGCTTCTTTTAACACACTAGAGACAATCACTTTGGTTTTGCTTAAACGCAGTTCAAACGCAACAGGAATGTTGAGTGTCGTGAGATACTCAAGTTTTTTTGTAATGACATTAAAGCGTGAGATTCTCGTGCGACGTTCTTTTTGATTGGTTTCTCGGCGCTTCTTGTTTGAATCAGCACTGATTAAAACTTCTTCCTCACTAACAAACAAGTAATCGGCTTGAGTCCCAAGCTTGAACACTTCTTTGGGTGTGGTTTCTCCGACATATAACGCGTGATCATACTCGTTGGTCTTCTTGTTGGCGGTTGCAACAACAAGTCCGTAACGTGATTCTTTGGGTGACGCTTGCAAGCGTGACAGGTACGAAAAACGATAAAAGGTCTCATTGACAATTGGTTTCATACAACCCCCTTTAATTGGTTCATTGTAACGTAGATTCAGTGAAAAAGAAAACAGCACGACCGTGCTGTTCCATTAAGAATGAATCCCAATTTTTAAGTCAATTCAACATTCAAGAGCGATGTTGACGCAAGTAGTCGACCGCAAAGGCATCGAGTGCCGGTGCGTCAATGACGCGAATGGTTGCAAGCCCTACCGTACGAATTTGCAATGTATGAACTTGTTCAAAGGCGTCACCAAGAGTTTGAAACGAATCGTTAGGGTCATAATCAAAATCTTGATAGGTGGTCCACTCGCGTTGCCCACCCTGAAGCATTGCTGTTTGATAGTTTTTGGTTGGATAGCCGGGTACTTTCGTTTCCGCGTGATGGAGTAGCGTACAGGAATCGTATCCGACCCCAATCAATAGCACTTTTCCTTGATTGGCAATCAAATACCCCAAGGGGCTTGAATCACCTAACGACGGAGTTAATTCTTGCGCACTGGCGATCTGCTTGGCATGCTTTCCCCATACCGCAAAGGAATCGATCGGATGATTACTTCGAACCACTGAAGGCATGGACCGAAAGGTTTCAGGAATCACCCCCATGTCCCTTGTTGGGGTGACCAACGGGTCAAAGGCTGGCGTATGGTCTTTGATCAATGAAAACCAGCTCGACGGCACGGCAGGATCGCTCCATTCTTCAGGATTGCTATTGTCTCCCGTTTGGGTGGGCATGATGATCGTCCCCTCTGACAAGACTTCTTGCAGTGCTTGGATCACGGTCACCGCAC
>JAGYLA010000040.1 GCA_018401215.1 Bacilli bacterium
TTAAATATGCGCCTGTAGCTCAATTGGATAGAGTGCTTGACTACGGATCAAGAGGTTGTGGGTTCGACTCCTGCCAGGCGTGCCATATTGATCGGGAAGTGGCTCAGCTTGGTAGAGTACCTGGTTTGGGACCAGGGGGTCGCAGGTTCGAATCCTGTCTTCCCGACCATGATTAAACACGACAATCAGTCGTGTTTTATTTTGTCTTATGCTTAGGTATAGTATAAAATCGAGTGGATTTGCTACAATAAACGTAAGAGGTGAACCATGAAATTATTTCTTGATACTGCAATTGTGGAAGAAATCAGAAAAGCGAATGAACTTGGCGTCATTGATGGCGTGACAACCAACCCATCATTGATCAAAAAGTCCGGTCGCGATTTTGCTGAAGTAATCAATGAAATTGTCGCCATCGTCGATGGACCAATTTCTGGGGAAGTCAATAGTTTGGATGCCGAAGGCATGCTCAAAGAAGGGCGAGAAATTGCAAAAATCCATCCAAACATGGTTGTAAAAGTACCAATGACGGACCAAGGATTAATCGCGTGTAAGCAATTTACCAAAGAAGGCATCAAAACCAATGTCACATTGATCTTCAATGCGAACCAAGCATTGCTTGCGGCAAAAGCTGGAGCAACGTATGTATCTCCGTTCTTGGGTCGTTTGGATGATATTACCCATGATGGGATGCAGTTGATTGAAGAAATCGTGACGATTTTTGACAATTACGGCTATCCGACAGAAATCATTTCCGCGAGCATTCGTCATCCTCGTCATGTGGTTGAATGTGCATTGTACGGCGCTCATATCGCGACCATTCCTTATAGTGTGTTGATGCAATTGTTGAAACATCCATTGACCGATAGTGGAGTCGCTCAGTTTAGAGCCGATTACGAAGCCACAATTAAATAAACAAAGTTCGTGATGTTGTTGACACACCAACGCGTGTGATGTAAGGTATGAATACAAATTGAATATATTTAGCGATGTATAAGAGGCTGCGTTAGATCATTAGTACCCAAAGGAAAGGGACTAACGCCGAAGTAACCGATGTTACTGGGCTTATGTTGAACAAGCATAAGACTGTTTGCCCTTGTTACCCAACAAGAGGCAAGCGCGCTTTACATGGTAGGGTAAAAGGAAGAGAGATATCTCACGAGCCTTTTGCTCGTGAGTTTTTTTATGGAGAAGATTATGCAACTATTTGGCACACAAACAATTCAATCGGGTGAACTCACCATCGGTGGCTTGACGGTATCCTCGTTGAAAGCGCAGTTTGGTACGCCGTTATATGTTTATGATGTGGCACACATGAATGACATGTCTCGTCAAATTCAATCTTCCTTTTCGCATCCCTTGCTTCAAAGCGGTGTCATGTATGCGTCAAAAGCATTTTTAACCGTTGCGATGGCCGAGTGGATCAAAGCCGAAGGGTTGCTCGTTGAAGTGGTCTCTGATGGGGAACTTTATACCGTGGCCAAAGGCGGCGTGCCAATGGAACATGTGTTCTTTCATGGCAATGCAAAAACAATCAACGATTCAAAACTCGCCTTTGAGTACCGTGTTGGAACGATTATTTTAGATAACACCGAAGAGTTTCATACGTTTCAATCGTTACATCCTGGTGGATTTGTTCAACGAGTCATGCTTCGCTTGAATCCGTTGATTGACAGTGAAACGCATGAATACATTCAAACAACAAAAAACGATTCGAAGTTTGGATTACCACCCTACGCCCAAGAAACCAAAGCACTCGTTCGTGAAGTCCAAGCCGATGAACGATTTCACTTTGTTGGGATACACTCGCATGTTGGTTCGCAAATCGTCAACCCGAATACGTTTTATGCCCAAGTAGACTCGATGCTTCAAATCTTCCAAACATGGAATGCAGAAGGACTATCCATCGAAGAAATTAATTTTGGTGGCGGCTTTGGCGTTGCCTATACCAAAGCGGACAACCAAATTGATTTGACCGTTGTCTTACCGGAGATGCTTCGCCGTGTTGTTGCATTTTGTCAAACCAACCAATTACCATTTCCTAAAGTGTATATTGAGCCCGCGAGATCGATGGTAGCAAACGCTGGTACGACGCTGTATACCGTGCATTCGACTAAAGTCACGCCAAGTGGCCGAGAATTTTGTTTTGTTGATGGCTCGATGGCAGATCACATCCGTACGGTGTTGTATCAAGCGACGTATGATGGGGTTGTTGCGAATAAGATGAATGAACCGACCACAAACACGTACCGAATTACTGGTCGAGCTTGTGAGTCTGGTGACATTATTATTCGAGATGTTGCGTTAGCAACTCCCAAACCAGGTGATTTGATCGCCGTGTCTACGACTGGCGCATACCATTATTCAATGGCTTCCAACTACAACCGGTTTACTAAACCAGCCGTTGTCTTTGTTGAAAATGGCCAGGCCAAAGTAGTGGTTCGCCGCGAAACACTCGATGACTTGATTCGAAACGACGTATCACTGTATGA
>JAGYLA010000041.1 GCA_018401215.1 Bacilli bacterium
TTTACAGCTACCGAAGAAAACGAGACCTTTCATGTTACGATTCCAAGCCGAAGAGGTGATGTGGTAACGACGCAAGACTTGGTCGAAGAACTCGCTCGCTTATATGGCTACAATAAGATTCCTTCATCACTACCAAATTTGTCCACGCAAGGTGGGTTGCAACCCAAACAACGAACGCGTCGCCGGATTCGTCGTTTGATGAGTTCACTAGGATTCAATGAAGCCGTCACCTACAGTTTGATTCCTGAGGTGAGTGCCTCGATTGCGTTGCGTGATAACGATCCTTGGGTTCGCATTCAATCCCCAATGAGTGAAACAAAAGTGCTGCTTCGTCAACGAATTCTTCCAAGTTTGCTCGATGTGGTGCAGTATCATCATGCTCGTCAACTACAAGATGTTCGATTGTTTGAAGTCTCGCACATTCATAATGCTGGCTATGACGAAGTCGTTGCCGGTGTCATCAGTGGCGCTGCTCACGGGGCTCGTTGGCAACAAAAAGAATCCGTGTCCTACTATGACATCAAAGGGTTGGTCGAACGACTGTTTGAGTTGCTTGGAGTAACACCATCGTTTCATCGTGGTGAGGTTCCTGCATTGTTTCACCCCGGACAATCCGCGGTAATTCAAGTGAACAACAAGGTAGTTGGGTATGTTGGAAAGGTTCATCCTCAATGGCAAAAACACTATGAGCTCAAAGATAGTTATGTGTTTGAGGTCATTGTGAGCGACTTGCTTCAGCCAGAAAACATTCAACGCATCGAGGCGATTCCTAAAATCCCTGGAGTCACAAGAGAATTGACCTTTGTGATTGGATTAGATGGGCTTGCGATGGATGTCGTCAATGCAGTATATGCTGCGCCAACGACGTATTTGACAGCAGTTCATGTGTACGATGTATATACAACGTCAGACATCGCAGTGACGTTGTCACTGCAATTTCAAGATGAAACGAAAACCTTAAGTAGTGAGTCTGTTCAGGCGGATGTGGATTCGATTGTGGCATACTTAACCAATCAAAATATTCGCTTTAAGGACGTGACTTGATGAGTCAATTACTCCAACGAAAACAAATTGTCTTAGCATTGTTTGTGTATGCATTGATTACGATTAGTGCAAACTTTCAACATCCGATAACGCCTGCATTTTTAAGTAACATTGGACTCGAACGTAGTTTATATGGCTTTTTATTTGCCTTTATGGCGCTTGGATTATCATTGGCTGCCCCCATTTCAGGCCGCTTGACGGACTCGGTGGGGACGCGCTGGTTGTTGGTTGCTGGACTTTCAAGTTATGGGATGTTTCAAATGATTTTTGGTTCGGTGACAAACATTGTGTTTTTGGTACTGGCTCGTTTTGGTGCCGGACTCTCTGTTGCTTTTGTGTTTCCGATTATGATCTCCTATGTTGTTAAAATCACCAACAAAGAAGAACGTTCAGTTGCCTTAGCGATGCTGACAGCGTCGCAACTACTCTTTGTCTCTGTCGGGTATTTTATCGGTGGTCAACTTGACCGATTCTTTTTGCCTCAAACGATCTTTTATTTACAAGGGGCCGCCCTTGTGAGTGTCGCGATGATTAGTTTGGTGTTGCCCAACGTTAAAGTGGTTGTGGACCGAACGTTATCACTCCAATTTGCAAAAGTACCCAAACATGGACTGTATATGATTGCGATGTTTTTCTTGATTTCAGCGGTTACGATGACCGTTGTTCGTTATTTTGATGTGTATTTTATCGACTTAGGCTATAGTGCCGCGCAACTGGGTCAATATGTCTTAATTACTGGAGTTCTCAGTGTTGTGACGAATTTGATCATCTTGCCGTATTTATTGAAACGAGCGACTGACATTCGGTTGCTTCAGTTTGTTGTGTTCATGATTTCAGTGACGTTGTTTTTCACCTTCGGTGGATTGCAACCGTTTATTGTGGCGTTGTTTACGACGCACTTGCTATTTAATATGGTGCGCTCGATGTATGACCCACTTCACAACAATTACATTTCTCGCTTGTCCGATTATCAAGGTCAAGTCATTGGGATGAGTGAATCCGCCAAAATGATGGGGATGTTTTTGGGCCCAATTCTTGGTGGCTATATTTATGCAGTGTCACCGGAGGCCTTGTTTCTTACTGCGGCCTCAATTGGCGCGGTTGCCTTTGTCTTAAGTTTACGTATTGGTCATCAAAGAACACTACGTCCTTCCAAACAAAAACTATAAACTGGAGT
>JAGYLA010000042.1 GCA_018401215.1 Bacilli bacterium
TGTCAAAGAAAATTCCTACGCTGGCATTACCCAGATCAGGTCATAGAGTCGATAACTTAATATCCTCTCAGCTTTCTAGCTCCTCTTTTTCGAAACGATTCAGTTCAACACGAATGATGCGACGGTCAACCACATCAAGCACTTTGAATTGTAACACATGCGTATCAAAATCACGACTTAAGTCTTCGGATGGTTCTTTGACCTCAAGTTCAATCAATTCTCCCCCTTCGGGATAATTCTCCATGCGAGCTTGCAAAAATCCTCCGACACTAGAGTATTCACTCTCAGGCACAGGTAAATCAAGCTCATCAAACAAGTCATCTAAGCTAAAGTCACCATGAATAATGAATTGATTGGGTTCTGCTTCGATAAATTGACTCGTTTCTTCATCGTGTTCGTCAAAAATTTCACCAACGAGTTCTTCTAACGCATCTTCCATGGTGACAATGCCGGCGGTTCCACCGTATTCACCGGTGACGACTGCGATGTGTTGTTGGTTGCGTTGTAACTCGGTAATCAACTTGTCCACGGTCATGGTCTCAGGCACATAGACAATGTCTGTAACATAGTCTGCCACGACACCTTTGTTGCCGGTAAACATCGCTTCCATCAAGTCTTTGAAGTGGACCTTACCAATGACTTTGTCTTTGTCTTCTTGATAGACCGGAATTCTGGTGTATCCCGTTTCAATAAAAATCGCTTCTAGTTTTTCTAATGCATCATTCACTTCGATCATCACACAATCGACGCGTGGCGTCATGATGTCTTCGACCACCGTGTTGTCCAAGTCCAAGACCGATTGAATCATGTCGGCACGCTCTTCGCCAAGCGAGCCTTCTTCTTCGAGTTGTTCAATCAAGGTTTCTAATTCTGCGTCAGAGTACGTAGCACTGCCTTCACTCATGCCACGTGGACGACGGTTGTTTAACGGTTTGAGGACAAAAATGATTGGCGTAAATAGTTTAATCAGGGAATACATGACAGGTCCATATAGAAATGCCAATTGATCGGCATTGGCTTTGGCACTGGATTTGGGCAAAAGCTCACCAAAAATCAAGATGAGCGTCGTCACCCCTAGCGTGTTGACAATGTTGGCTAACGTCGGATCGTCTTGAAAGACAGTCAACAAGACAGTCGCACTAATCGTTGCAAGCGCAATGTTGACAACATTGTTGCCAACTAAAATGGTTGTCAGAGCTTTGTCGAAATTGTCGATGACGTAAATCGCCTTCTTCGCTTTCGTTTTGCCTTCCTCAACCAAGCTTTTTAAGCGTACGAGATTGGCAGATGAAAAGGCCGTTTCGGCGCTTGAAAAAAATGCACTGAGCAATACTAATACAACTAGTATTACCCATAAAAATGGATTATCTAAGGTAAACAATGTCTGCCTTGGTAAGTCGATCGGGTCCAAAAATTATCTCTCCAATGGGTGGTCACTTTAAGAAAGTGGGTCAATGTTTGACTGCGTCAACACCAGTTCGTGTTGGTTGATTTATAAGATAGTATACCTTGAATTACGTGAGAATTGCCAAAAAATAATCGAATAATCTATGGCACGTGGATTACGCTCTGGTATCGTATTTCCCTGTGGTGGTATTCACAACGATTTTATCACCAGAATTCACAAACAACGGAACTTGTAAACTAAAGCCCGTTTCTAAGGTAGCAGTTTTTGTCGCACTCGTTGCGGTGTTACCTTTGACTGCTGGGTCTGCTTCAGTTACCGTTAAGGTCACTTTTTCAGGCACGGTAATGCCTAAAATTTCTGACTCATACATCGTGACTTGGACGTTCATGCCTTCAATCAAATACATCACGACATCACTAATTTGATCCTTTTGAAGTTCGAGTTGTTCGTACGTTTCGTTGTTCATGAAGACATACGTGTCTGACATCGAATAGGAATACACCATCGACTCTTTGTCGATTTGCGCTTTTTCCATTTTTTCACCAGCGCGAAAGGTTTTATCGATGACTGCTTTGCTTCGCAAATTTCGTAATCGAGAGCGAACAAATGCTGCCCCTTTTCCTGGTTTGA
>JAGYLA010000043.1 GCA_018401215.1 Bacilli bacterium
TTGGGTCATCTCAAGCTCGAGCTGTAAATGAGTTGAATCGCATGCTATTGGGGTCGACCAGACCCCTTGTGAGCATGCAATTGGGGTCGACCAGACCCGCTGCATGGCTGAACTTGAATGAATACATGAAGGTCTCGACTTTAATGGAGGCCTCTCTTGATTACAACGTTTTGTCTTTGAGTTCTAAGAATGATTGCAAGATATGTTCTTCATGTGCACCCTTTCGAAGGCGAATGTTTTGGCAAATACGACAACCACTTGTGTGTATGGCGCAACGAATCACGTGTTGAAACGCGGCAGTCTGCTCCAAACGCCGCAACCATAATTGAGTTCTTTGTGCACCTGCAGACTTGCCAATACTTTGCCATCGAGCCAACGGTTGCATAGGATCCAATGCAAATGTTTCCATATACATCGCCCGTGAGATCGCGACATACGCGAGCCCCTCGCACCAACTCTCGGTGTCGCCGACATCGATCAGAAGCTTTTGTATGAATTGCTTGGGACCAGCTGTCAAGCCTTGTGATTTATGGATTGTAATCGCACTGGCCAATTGCAATGGCAACTGCACCCTTGATGCATTGACGGTGGTTCCATTGTTCCGAACCTTGAGCCCTTCACGTTTGACTGGACCAATCGGAACGATCCTTGGATGATCCTCAAAGAAGGCAGGACCACAATAGGTCGGAAACTCCACAAAGGTCAATGGAAGGGAAGAGTCGATGTTGGCATCATAGAAGATACCTTTGACGGTCCCCATAGCACCGTTCACGAGACCTTTGCTAGTCCACAAATTGTCGGTGCACATCACCTGAACACCAACTTAGTCCGTGAGTTGCTTCACACATCACCTGTGCACCGACTGCCATGTACAAGGTTTTGCACAAACCTCCTGCTTGAGACGTGCTGATTGCAGCATTACACGTCGCTCCGGTCACCGCAAGCGTGTCTTGAGCCAAAATGCGAGCCGCTTTGCATCCGACTACACTGCACATGGAAGCTAATGCTTCTGCGTTCGCTCTCACTCGTTTCGATTGCTTATCCACGATTTTCACCGCGAAGCGATGGAATTCGTCACGAGTACTATCGCTCATAACTGCGAAGTTGCGGGTGCATATCGTGTCGTACGTGTTTTGATCCACCTTGCCGTGCCGTATGCAAGTTGTCAACGCTAATAACTCAGGGCTGTTCAAAGCACGCACGTTTTGAACCAAGTGGAACACCATGACAGTTACAACCTCCGAACTGTCCTCATTAGCAAGTGTCGTAGGATTCGTTGGTACCTTGAAGAACTCCTCCCAAGCTTTCAAACCCACCAACTCGAAAGCTGAAGTACTAAACTCTAGTGCTTCGGCTTCCCAATCCAACGAATCTGGTCTATCACCATTGGCAGCAGTCCCTTCCGGATCTTTGCTTTTCGCCTTGCGTTTCTTGGTAGGCTGCCCATGATCGTGCAACTTGCATGCACGGACCGGTGGCAACTGAGCGTCGTCCCCCAACCAAACAATGGTCAGTCCTCCATATGGTCCATTTTCCGGAAACGCTTCTTCCAACCGAGTTTTCATCATCCCGTGCACACCACGACCAACCATGCTACGTTCATCAATGACCAACACCTTCACGCCTTCCAAAGCCTCTTGAATCCGCATGCGCAGCTTCGATTGCTTGCCTTGTTGCTTCGCATCAGCATTACATTGTTGATATTTCCGATTAGGATAAAACCCCAAGAATTGTGCAATCGTTGCACCCTTGATGTTCAAAGCAGCCACACCGGTTGGCGCTAACACTGCAATTTGGCTCCCCAACGCACTTGGATGGCGCCAACACTTGACAACATGCGATTTCCCTGTGCCACCTTCTCCTTGCACAATCACGAAAGACTGCGTGCATTGCGACACACAATCCATAACGTACTGAAACAATTCAGCTTGCCATGGATTCGATTCCAAAGTTGCCGGGTCAGCAACATCTGCGGCAGTCAAATTGTGTTCATCTCCCAACTCTCGGCGTTGATCCTTCAACCAACTCTG
>JAGYLA010000044.1 GCA_018401215.1 Bacilli bacterium
TGTCTTTTTCATGGGGTTATTATACCAAAAAAAGGGGGGCAAAACATCATTTAACCCTATAAAATCAACATGTTTTATTAATAGAACCCACTATAACTCGACTTTATGAAAAATCCCCACCGCCGAATCCCCGCGGCGCAGACCGCGGGGCCCATTCACTGAATTATGTTGTGGTATAAATCCTGCCAATCAGGGTTCATTTTTTGAATAAGGTCTATTTTCCATTGTCTTTTCCATTCCTTCAATCGTTTCTCTCGAGCAGCAGCCAGCTGAATGTCATTGAAAATCTCATAATAAACCAGTTTGGTGACGTTATATTGTGCGGTGAATCCGGAAACAAACTTGTTTTTGTGTTCCCAAACACGTTTAACCAAGTCTGAGGTCATACCGATGTACAATGTACCGTTATATTTGCTTGCAAGGATATACACGTAACTTTCTTTCATGTGGACTTGTCCCAATTCCGTTATAGGGGTTGTCAACGCTATTAAACTCATTATCCTATCGTCGACTAAAACACAGGGAGTGACAACGTTGACAGCGGAAATTATATCAGTATTGGCGGTATTTGCACCCCAATTTACACGGCCCACTTGGAAAAACATTCAAACTTTGTTTTTAGGCGCCGTTCTTTGTCGCGGGGCGAGGCGCGTGACAAACATTTTACGTGTTATGGGGTTAGCGAAGGAAAAAAATTATTCGAAATATCACAGGGTATTAAGCCATGCACGCTGGGACGGATTGGTTTTAAGCAAAATCTTATTGGGGCTGTTAATTGCATTATTACCCCCGTCATGGCCAATTTTAATTGCCGTTGACGAAACTCTTGAACGCCGAAAAGGCAAGAAAATCAAAGCCAAAGGGGTTTATCGTGATGCCGTTCGATCCAGCCAAACGCATGTCGTCACAACCTTTGGGTTAAAATGGGAGTGCATGATGCTTATTGTCCCGTTGCCATGGTGTAAGCGACCATGGGCACTACCGTTTTTAACGGTACTTGCCCCATCAAAAAAGGCTAATGAAAAGGCAGATCGTCGACATAAAACATCAATTGACTGGACAAGACAAATGGTTAAGCTGGTTAGTCGATGGCTAAAACGGCCATGGATTCTGATTGGAGACGGTGCTTATGCCTGCATGAAGTTAGCCCGGAACTGTGTTAAACATAAGGTGACTCTCATATCAAGATTACGACTGGATGCCCAGTTGTTTGAATCCCCCGAGGTCAAGCCAAAACGACGGGGACGACCGCCTGTAAAAGGAAAACGTATCGATCTCAAAGCAATGGTGGATGACTTAACACAGCCATGGCAATTAATCACCGTTAACTGGTATGGCGGCGAACAAAAAACATTGGAGTGCTTAAGTTTTACCTGCTTTTGGTACCATGCTGGCGAATTACCGCTACCCTTGCGCATCGTACTGGTTAAAACACCAGATGGAAAAAACAAAGCTGAGGTTTTTTTCAGTACAGATGAAAAAAATTTACCTGTTCAGATCATCAATTGGTTTGTGCTTCGCTGGAACATTGAAGTCACGTTCGCTGAGACCAGAATGCACCTTGGCGTTGAAACACAACGTCAGTGGTCAGATAACGCCATACAACGATGTACTCCGTTATTGATGGCGATATACTCTATCTTAACTTTGGTTGCTATAAAAATGAACGACGCGAAAACGATGTTAGTATACGAAACGACATCTTGGTATGATAAAAATGGTGAACTAACCTTTGCTGATATTATTGTTGCAATCAGGAGATCAATATGGACAAAACAACATTTTTCAAAATCCGCAAGTAACGATAACTTCGTTAAATTCACTGCTCAGGAAATATCGTATTTGATTAGTCAGCTTTCATTAGCAGCTTAAACACCAGATTGAGTCTGGTTGTTGTCATAAATTAGAACTCCGTACATGGGCTCCGCGGTCTGCGCCGCGGGGATTCGGCGGTGGGGATTTTTCATAAAGTCGAGTTCAAAAGAGTCATATTTGGGGAT
>JAGYLA010000045.1 GCA_018401215.1 Bacilli bacterium
ACCATCAACGGATTGATTAAGTTGGGGTACACCCACGATTTTAACGTGAAAGGCGAGTGCATTGTCTGTCAGCAAGAAAATGTCACATTACCTCCTGACAACTTTCAAATAGATAAAGTCTACCGTTTTGAGGGGGCTACAGATCCAGACGATCAAGCTATCTTGTATGCAATTTCTTCGGATAAGCACAAAATGAAAGGAACATTGGTCAACGGTTATGGGATTTCTTCGAATGCGGAAGTCGCCAAGTTGGTAGAACGATTAGATTCGAATCGAGGACGAAAAATGGAGGGAAGCACGACAATTTCCTCTATCGCGCAGCAGGCAAGTGAGCATTTATCGAAGAATCCACTGGTCGAGATGAATTTAGATGCGGTGATTAAGCAAATCAAAGGTGAAGACTCTTGGAAAGAGGGTGACCGAGGTTCAATGGTGCTCTTCAAATCAGACACGATGCGTATTGTTCTCATTGGTTTGCATGGAAATGCAGCATTGACCCCGCACAAAGCAAGCGGAGTAATCAGTGTTCAGGCATTGGAAGGAAAAATCAATTTTTACGCTGGAGAGCAGGAATCCATTTTAGAAAAAGGGCAGATGATTGCCTTGCAGGAAAATGTGATACACGGTGTTAAGGCACTGAAAGAAAGTTTTTTCTTGTTGACGCTGGCGATTGGGAGGAAGTAGGTATAATCCAGCTGAATGATAAATCTGGAATAAATTAATTTGTACATTTGAAATTGGATTACCTAAAAATGTCCTGTAATCCTGATGAACAAGTGACTGCCAAGATTTAAGAAATGACTTTTGATTTAAAACTGTTTTATAAAGTTACATTTTGTATCAGCCTTATTGGACTGATTGTGAAATTTGCACAATACATTCAGAGGTTTTTCAATCAAATTCAAGGAGTAGCATCGGCCGACAACATTCTTCAGGAAGGTGACATTTTGGTGTTGTTTGGTTCTAATAGTGATTTGCAAAGTTTTTTGAAGTTGAAAATGAGATGATAAAAATTCAGTTAAGAGTTTTAGTTCTGGTCGTATTCTGTTTCTTTTCCGGGATTATTTTCTCTCAAAACGACAGTATCTGGCAACAAAAGCCTAGTTTGAGTCTTTCTGGGTTTTTGGATGCTTATTACGTTTACGATTTCAATGAACCACCAACAAATGTGCGTCAATCCTTTTTGTTTAACCACAACCGACATAACGAGTTCAATGTGAACTTAGGGTTGATAAAGTTAGGTCTTGAACACACCAAATACAGAGCAAACCTTGCGTTTCATGCAGGAACCTATGTCAATGATAATTATGCAGCGGAGCCTGGATTACTGAAGAATATTTTTGAGGCGAATGTTGGGATTTCGCTCAGCAAGAAAAACAAATTTTGGTTTGATGCTGGTGTATTTCCTTCTCACATTGGCTTTGAAAGTGCTATTTCGATTGATAACTGGACGTTGACCCGATCGCTGTTGGCTGAGAGTTCGCCCTACTTTTTGTCAGGTGCAAAACTGACGTACAATCCAAACGACAAGTTGGAAATTGCTGCACTGGTTGTAAATGGTTGGCAACGTATTCAGCGATTACAAGGCAATTCCATGCTGTCTTTTGGGACACAACTGAACTTCAGTCCATCTGATAAATTCACGTTTAATTGGAGCACGTTCATTGGAACCGATGATCCTGACGTACTCCGCAGAATGCGTTATTTTAACAATCTCTACGGTCAATTTCAGTTCACTGATAAATTTGGGTTGATTACAGGCTTTGACGCAGGAGTGCAACAGACCGTTAAAGGAAGTTCTAGTTATGAGTATTGGTTGAGTCCTGTGATTATTGCACAATTTGCGATCAGTAAAACTTGGAAAACTGCTCTGAGAGGCGAATATTACGAAGATCAATGGGGTGTGATCA
>JAGYLA010000046.1 GCA_018401215.1 Bacilli bacterium
GCACATGCATGATGAAGAACGTATCTTTTGGGGACGCATGAATCAATTTATCACGTTTGCGGGCAATTCGTTGCAGCATGAAATACGGTTCGTGTTTTTCTCCACTCACTAGCACCATCATGTTGTCGTCGTAATTATCATTTTTGGCATCGATGAATCGTAAATTCACTAGTGATTCTTGTGGGATATCCAAGTAACCTAAGGTCACACTAATGTCGATGATGCGCTGTGCTTTGCGACCAATGATTGCAATCTTACGCCCTGTTTGTAGCGCGATGTCAATGGCCATTTGGATTTTGTCAAGTTCGCTAGAGAATGAACTAACAATCACGCGGCCAGGTTTTTGCATGATTTCACGAAGATGATGTTCCAGTAAGAAGTTAGCGTCTCCTGTGGAGGCGTATGGCGCTCCAATGCTATCAGTCAATAAGGCAAGCACGCCTTCTTGACCGAGTTTCGTGATTTTATCAAAACTTGTTTTATATGTTGCTTTGATGTGCGGGTTAAACGTAAAGTCACCCGTATACACAATCGCTCCGTCTGATGTATGAATCACAATACCAAGCGACTCTGGAATCGAGTGGGTGGTCGAGAAAAAGCTAATTTTCACCTCTCCAAACGTCAAAACGTCCGCTTCGCGAATCTCACGCAAGTTTGGCAATAGAGCGTCTAGCCCAGCTTGTTCTAAATTGTCTTTGACAATGCGCAACGTAAAAGGTGAGCCGTACACCGGTACTTGAAGTTTCTTCAAGAGATCACCGACGGCGCCTATTTTGTCTTCGTGGCCATGGGATAAAAAGACACCACGTACTTTGTTTTTGTGTTTGACGAGGTAACTCATGTCAGGCAAGACAAAATCAACCCCAAACAAATCGGTTGGTGGGTTTTGAATGCCTGCCTCAAGGACGAAGATTTGCTCGTCTACTTCGACGAGATACAAGTTCTTGCCATTTTCGGCAAGTCCTCCGAGCCCTAGAAGTCGTATATTACTCATAGAATCCTCTTTTCAGCAAGTCATTATATCATAATCCTAGCAAAGTCGATATCAGGTGGTATGATGTACTTAGACGATTATGACAATCAATTATCCGATTAAAAAGACGGCCAATAAAACCATTCAAACTGCGAAACGCGGAATGAACCTTGAGGCCGACTTAAATTTAACCAATGAATACTACTTGTCTACCAATGTGGCAGTCGTTCATAAAAAACCAACACCGATTAAAGTGGTGAATGTTTCGTATCCCAGTCGCCAAGCCGCCGAGATTACTAAAGCCTTTTATACCACTCCATCGACGACCGATTACAATGGAATTTACCAAGGCTATTATATCGACTTTGAAGCAAAAGAGACCTCCAACAAAACGAGCTTTCCACTGCAAAACATTCATTCCCATCAAGTGGAGCACTTACTCAAAGTACGCGCTCACGGGGGCATCGGGTTTGTGATCATTGCGTTTACGAGCTTGCAAACGATCTTTGTCTTGATGATCGATGCGTTGCAACCCTTCTATCAACGCCATATATCTGGGGGTCGCAAATCCATTTCGTTGGAAGAACTGCGTGACGTTGCAGATGTCGTGGACTATGGACTGGCGCCCCGTTTGGACTATTTGGCGGTTATCGATCGCTGGATAGCGAAAAACGCAGCAACTGTGGGTAGCGGTTCAACAACACCGAAACGACGATAAGACTCAGTACCATCGAAGGGAATGCATAAGTGGCATTGTAATATAAACTCCACGTCCATGCACTAAATCCTTCGGGGGCAAATTCTCCCCAAAACACGACACCAGCAATCACATGCGACAAGTATTTCGCCGCAAAGACCACCACCACGCCAAGATAAACTTGGCTTTTTTGTCGTCCAAACGCGATGATCAACACCGCTGCTAGTGTTGGTACGATA
>JAGYLA010000047.1 GCA_018401215.1 Bacilli bacterium
GAAAGCACCGTCTGCAGAAGTTGCACCACTGCCTGACAATGAACCAGTGGTTCAAGCAGCAAACAAACCAGCTGTGAAAAAACCACGCAAACCAAAAGATACTGTAGTTGCAGCAACAACAGCTCAAGGTACAGCGTCTACGCAGGATGAATCCTTGGTGCAAGCAGCAAGCACTACTCCAGCTGCGAAGAAACCACGCCGTCGTCGCAAAGCCAAAGAAGAACTGTATGTTCAAATTGTGGCCTTAGAAGAAGATGGTGTGATGGATGATGATCTACTAGGAGCTGAGCGTTTGAACTTGAGTCAAAAGACAACCAAAGACGTCATTGAACCACTCGTAGAAGAAGTTGTGGTTGCGAACCAAAAGGTTGATGAGCGTCAAATTGATTTGTTTGATGATGAAACACTCACACCACCGGTTACACCGAAGAAAAAATAACGTGTCCGTGTAGAGGTTCCTATGTATTATGTACGCATCGATAAATTGAGTACCCAACCATTGTATCGACAACTCGCAGAATCAATCGAATTAGCCATTATAAAGAAAGAACTTCGTGATGGTGATCAACTTCCTAGTGAGCGAGACATTTGTCGAATTTTTGAAGTGTCATCCAAAGTGGTCCGTCGAGCCTACGATGAACTTGCAGCCAAAGGATTGACCGAAGGAATTACTGGTAAAGGAACATTTGTCAAACCACGGCTAAAGATTCGCGCGAAACTTTCAAGTCATTTCCAAGTCAGTGATTGGTTGCGTGCTCAAGGTCATGAAGTGCGTTTGAATACGACGTACATGACGATGATGGACTACGACAAAACGACGATTTCACCAGTCCATGATTTGCCTGATGTGCAATATTTACGGATTCGTCGCTTATACAAAGTCAATCAAATGCCGTATCTTTCTCGGATTCTCTATATTCCAACGACACAGTTCAAATCACCGGAATCAAAAGCCGATACCAAGTTAAGTTGTTTACCGTTGATTGAGGCCTTAACAGGGAAACAGGCTGCCCGGATTACGGGGGGCATTCATACCTTTGGTGCTTTTACTAACGAAGCCATCTTTTTGGCATTGAGTGAGAACGATTCCATTCAGTTCTTTTTGACCCTTGTATATGATGCACAAGATGAATTGTTGGGTGTGATGCATTCATACTTTAATGGAAAATTGGTGGAATGGAGTGTGACCAGCGATGATGAACTACTTGTTTAGTGATTATAATTACGACAAGCGCTCGCGATTCAGTTCAAGCGAACAATTGTATTATCACGTGATCAATAAAATCATTTCGTATCAAGTGATTCCCAATCAACCCTTTCCAACCGTCGTTGAATTGGCTGGGATGATTCATTTGACGCCGGCTGAGATTCAAGTCGTCTACGACCGCCTAGTCCAAGAAAAATACTGCAGGCCACTGGATGCTTCCATTGGCGTTGTGTTGAGTGCCTTTTCCGAGCAATTGACGTTAGGGACCATGATGGATGTCGAACAGATTGTAAGCTTTCATGGATTATCGCAACAACTTCGACTCATTACCGATTACTCAACCGGTTTGTCCAAATCGTTCCAGGAATGGATGTTGACTCCCAAACAAGCCAAGCGTCGCGAATTGCATCGACTTCATTTAGGCAACCAAATTCCTTTCTTTTATTCGGTGGTCTCTATGGACCCCGCCCATTTATCACTGCATTGTGCTACATGCAATAGCGTAGATGAACTA
>JAGYLA010000048.1 GCA_018401215.1 Bacilli bacterium
TCTTTGTTTCGGTCATCTTCTCTAAAATACTAGGTGAAATCATCGTTCGTTGGGCCAGTGTCAAAGCGGGTCAGACGTACATCGAAGAAGATCATTCACCGCATCACCATTTGGTATAAGATGCAAACCGTTGTTGCAGCAATTATTGTCAAAGATGGCCAAGTATTTTGTGCCAAGCGACCACCCGAAAAAGTCCTTGGTGACTTATGGGAATTTCCGGGCGGAAAAGTGGAGTCAGGTGAAACGCTAGAAGAAGCACTTCACCGAGAAATCAAAGAAGAGCTTGGCATCTCGATTCGCATCCAAGAATCACTCATGTCGCTCGTTCATCGATACGATACGCATGAAGTTCAAGTACACACGTATCTTTGTGATTGGGTTGATGGTGAATTGACGCTTCATGTTCATACAGACAGCAAATGGCTAAGTGTGAGTGAGCTTGAAACATTGGACTGGGTTGCAGCCGATGATCCGATTATTAACTATTTAATAACCAGCAAAACATTTTAATATCGTGCGGTCTTCATGTCCTTTATGAAGACCGTTTTATTTATTTAAAAAAAGTATATTTGGGTTTTTCGAGCAGGATGGACTTAGAGGGCTATAATGAATTAGTAGCAGATAAGAATTTTGCTTTTGTTGTCAGTAATCTAAACGCTTCAAACCAAGAGGGACCAGATGGATTACAACGCGACGAAAGAAACAAAATCCTGGGTGTATCTTTTCATTGCAATGATTGCATTTGGGATTTTGGGGTTAGAATTTGGCGTATTATTTGTTTCTCGTTTCATTGATGGAAGAAGTTTGAGTCAAATTGGAATTTGGCCGATTCATTGGTATGGTGCTATTGCTCATTGGACGCTTACGATCATTGTATGGCTCACCGGGGTGTATCTGATAACTCGTTGGGCCGTCAAAAACAAGCAAATCACCAAACTAGTTGATTTCAAATTATCTAAAACAACGAACTATCTTACCTTGGTTGCCGTTGTGATTGTTGTAATCACAGCAGTGATCGAATCATTAATTAGTGGTCAAGAAATTCCTCAAGTATTTTTGGAATACAGAGGATTTGTAAATATGTACGGTAACAATGCTTTCATTGTTACCGTTTTCCAAGTTCTATACTATGTTGTCGAGATGTTACTTGTGGTTATTATGATTGTTTTCTTCCAACAATTTGGCGAACTTGTCTTTAAGAATAAATATGTGCCATATGGCTCTGTTGGATTGATGTTAACGTGGGGAATGATTCATTTCCTATCGCATCCGTCCGGTGCACTGTATGTGACGATATGGGCATTGGTTCCCGGGTTGCTTTATGTGTACGGAGGAAAAAGATTCTTCCCTATGTATGTGTTATTGGTACTTGGGTTTATTGTTTAAAGTACTACTATCACTATCGGGTTTTAAGAAAGGCCGGTAATACAAATGATTGGATTGATTTTGTTACTTGCCTTAGCCACTATCGAGTTGAGTCTATTCTTTATTTTTAACCATATTAAAA
>JAGYLA010000049.1 GCA_018401215.1 Bacilli bacterium
CGCCGAGCACCCCGTCGACGGCGACCGGCCAATCGTTTGTGGTGACCATCGACACCACGAATGCGGAAATCACCGGAGATGACGAATCCCCAAACACCTTCTTCGGCCGTGCGTTCACGCACGCGGTTGTTGATGGAGCGAATGGGGCGTCGATATGGACCGTCTATGTCGAGGGCAATCTCGTTATTCCGGATGGCACGACGGTACGAGTCGTGGGCGATAACCCATTCTCGTTGCAGGTTGAAAGCGACGTCGTTGTCGGCTCAGGCGTGACGTTCTCGGCATCAGCCGTGCTCGCGTCTCCGGATGGTGTGGGCTCGATTCCTGGCGCGGGAGGAGGCTTTGGCGGCGCCGGCATGGATGGTGGTGTCGGCGGAGTGGGAGGGGCGACGCAAAACGCAGTTGGCGCTGGCGGGGCAGGCGGGGCTGCGACGGCCTCGTCGGGCAACGGTGTCAACACAAGATACCGCTTTCATGTCTCAAGCAATTCAAGTGTCGATAATGCGTGGAACTCCGGTCAAGGGGGTTACGCGACGACAGATGCCACGTTCGGTTTTGCCGCGGATGGGAATGATGTGTTGTCCGCCGGACAGGTTCTCAGTCGCGGACAAACACTGTATTCAAAGAACAAGCACGTGTGGCTGGCTTTTCAGTCCGATGGAAACCTTGTCTTGTATACGAGATGGACGAATGGAACTGTTACGCCACTGTGGTCTTCGGGGACGGCCGGCAGCTCGTTCACTACCCTAGAGTTTGGGGTTACGCAATCCTATCCCAATATGAGTACGTATTATGGGCTCCAGCTTAAAGGTGCCAGTTCACGTCGTACTCTTGCGTCAAGAAAACTGCCGTTGTTCTCGGGTACGAATCATTTGGTTGTTCAAAACGATGGCAACCTGGTTTGGTATAGCGGCTCACGAGCTAATTGGTCGACAGGCACGTGGACGCAGCTTCAGGGGTCGTACGTCGGTGATCAGTTCGCCATGGAGCAATCAGCATGGGTAAAAGTTGATGCTGCGGGGACATACACATTTTATGTCACGTCGAATGACGGCGCGTCGTTGAGTGTTGGGGGCGCGGTGAGGATCAATAATGCAACTGCTGGAAGTCGCTCGACCAGCGTGTATCTCACCAAGGGGTTTCATCTGCTCAACTTGCGATACTTCGATTGGACCGGCGTTGATGACCTGCTGAAACTCGAGTGGTCTGGGCCGGGCATCGGCCGGCAGGTCATCCCCACGAGCCGCCTTTACCGAAGCGCTCTTGCCGGCGGTGCTGGCCAAGCGGGCGGAAGCGGTTCGAGGGGGCATACGGCTCCGAGCAATGCGGCAACTGGGGCGGGCCAAGCTGGTACAGCGGGAGCCGCCGGAGCGGGTATGGCTCTGGTGGAGTTTGCAGGCGGTTCTTATCGCGGGGCAGGTGGGAGCGGTGACGGCGGCGGTGGCGCAGCAGGGCCGGCTGGCAGCCCGGGTGGCAGCGGAGCAGTTAAT
>JAGYLA010000005.1 GCA_018401215.1 Bacilli bacterium
CTTGTCCTTGTGGAAGTGGCAAAAAATACAAACAATGCCACGGGCGTTAAGCAATGGATAAATACGATGTTAATAAACGAATTGCTGCTTGTAAGGTCTCATTAACAACCATCGAAGCAATTTTTAAACCAACGAAGTTACTTGCTGAGATTGAGGCGTTAGAAACCCAAATGTCCGCGGCTGATTTTTGGAACGATCAAATCAATGCCAAACAAGTCAGTGCCCAAGCCGCATTGAAGAAAGACCAAGTTCAAACGTGGGAGTCGTTATCGAGCGCCCATCAAGAATTGGTTGACTTTTTAGCGCTGGATGATGAATCGATGGATGATGACATCGAAGCGATGCTTAAGACGCTAGAACGACACCTTGACGCTGTTCAGCTCCAAGTGATGCTTCACGGCAAGTACGACCATTTGAACTGCTTGATTGAAATTCATCCTGGTGCCGGTGGGACTGAGAGTCAAGACTGGGCGAGCATGTTGTTTGAGATGTACATTCGTTATGCGCAAACGCATCAATATGGCTATGAAGTCCTTGAGTATAACGACGGAGAAGAAGCGGGGCTTAAAAGTGCAACGTTATTGATCAAAGGCCGTTATGCTTACGGGTATTTGCGCGGCGAAATGGGCGTCCATCGATTGGTCCGCATTTCCCCCTTTGATTCAGGAGCTCGTCGCCATACGTCGTTTGCTTCGGTGGAAGTCATTCCTGAGCTCGACGATACGATTGAAATTGTGATCAAAGAAGAAGAGTTGCGCGTCGATACGTACCGCGCTTCTGGGGCGGGGGGTCAGCACATCAATACGACGGATTCTGCAGTCCGCATTACTCACTTGCCCACCAATGTGGTTGTGAGTGTGCAAAGTGAACGCAGTCAAATTGCCAATCGAAAACGGGCGATGGACGTCTTGAAAGCCAAATTGATTCAGTTGCAAGAACTCGAAAACAAAAAACACATCACCGAACTCGCGGGTGAAAAACGAGAGATTAATTTTGGCTCGCAAATTCGCTCTTACGTGTTGCACCCTTATATGATGGTCAAGGACCACCGAACCAATGTAGAAACCGGACAACCCGACAAAGTCTTTGCGGGTGACCTTGATATGTTTGTTCAAGCATTTTTGAAGGAGCAAGCAGAATGAATCGACACCACCTATTAGACATAACGTTAATTACGATTGGTATTTTCTTAATGGCCGCTGGATTTTACTATTTTATGGTTCCCTATAACCTGATTACCGGTGGGGTAGGTGGGGTCTCGATTGTCATTCAAGAACTCTTCCAAATTAATGTATTGATTTTGGTTTATGCACTGAACGTGAGTTTTTTATTGCTTGGATTCTTGGTGTATGGAACTACGTTCTTTATGAAGACCATTTTAGGAAGTTTACTGTATCCTGTTGCCTTAACGATTTATGCAGCCTTAGAACTTGAGCTTGCTTTGATCCCACTGACCGATGATTTGTTACTTGCGGTCATCTTTTCCGCCGTCTTAATGGGGGGTGGATTTGGATTGGTGATTCGTCACGGTGGGACAACAGGTGGCGCAGACATTCCGATCAAAATCATTTATGACTTTTTTAAGATTCCATTTTCCACTGCCGTCTACATCATTGATGGGTCGATTGTTGTTTTAGGAACGCTTGTCTTTGGCCTAGAAATTGGGATGTATTCGGTGGTAGCGGTCTTTTTGATTGGCTTTATTAGTGATTACGTGGTGACGGGTGGAACAAAAACAATCAGCATCAATATCATTACAGATCACGCCGATGCCGTTAAAGACTTGATTTATTCACGTACCGAACGCGGTGTGTCGATGATTCCCATCACCGGAGGGTATTCCAAATCGAACAAAACAATGTTGTTGTGTGTTGCGTTTAAAAAAGAATATTATCAAGTGATTCAAGCAGTCCATGAAATCGATAAAACAGCGTTTGTCTTTGTGAATACTTCCAGTGAAGTGTTGGGTGAAGGTTTTGACGGTCCACATTAAACAAATTGAAGCGAAAAAAAAGCGCTATGTGGTGCACACCGAAGCGCATCGTTTTGTGCTGGATGAAGAAACCTTATTGAAGTTTCGCTTGGTCGTAGGAAAGGCATTGGAAGAAGCAGACATCGAAGCGATTCAAGCCTACGACGATGACATTCGCGGATTGCACCAAGCGTATCATTATTTGTCGTTTAAACCCCGTAGTGTCGCTCAAATGAAAGAGTATTTGCGCACCAAAGAAGTCCACTCCATTGAGACCGTTATCGCGACCCTTAAAGGCAAAGACTATTTGAACGACGAACAGACTGCACAATGGATTGTGGAACAGACCATCATCCAAAAAAAAGGGGCGAACGCCGCCAAGCAAAAATTGATTCAAGCAAAGATTCATCCGTCGATCATTGACCGTGCACTAAGTGCTTACGGTGTCGATGACGCCCATGCTGCGGCAACCACTAGAGTTTTATCCTGGTGTAAACCCACCAAGAAATCACTAACGGCATTCAAAGCCTCCTTGCTGCAAAAATTAGTTGGTGCTGGGTTTTCCTTTGACACCGCGCATCAAGTCATGCAAGACCAAGCCTCGTTGATTGAAGCGCAAGTCGATGAACCCACAGCAATTGCGCTATGGTTAGATAAGAATCATGGCCTGTCGGCGAATAAAACAATTCAAAAGCTGATGCAACAAGGCTTTGCCTATGCAACCATTCGCCATGTGTTGGATGAAAGGTCTGATTAAAAAATAAGGTGCTTGGCTACTCGCCAAGCACTTTTTTTATGTAGTTGATTGCCCCAAGTTCAACGTTGGACCCGGTGCGGTCTTTGGCGGCGGCATACACTTCGTCGAATGCCCCGTCCATCGCTGCAGAGTAGGTTGCATACTGCAGCATTTCTATGTCATTGGTACCATCACCGACGGTAATGGTATATTGGTGATCAATGCCATAATAATTGCGAATGTGTTCGAGTGCTGTGGCTTTGGAGATCCCGTCAGCATAAATTTCAAGGACGTCATATTCTTGGCGGCGTAACGTTCGCCAGTGTCTTGATTTGACGGTACCCAGAGTATCAATGAATTCTTGAATCCGTGGTGTTTGTTCGGGATCAACAAACAAGACGGCACCAGTAAACGAATCACCAACATCCAATGTGCCAATCACGACGTCTTGGTCCGCAGTCGTTTGAATCCATTCCATGAGTTTGTTTTCGGCGCGGTAAATATACACGTCATTGCCAACTTCTGCATAGCCATTTAAGACGGCATCCCCAGCAAACGCAATGATTTGGCTTAAAAAGGCTGCTGGAACCGTGTGATGCAATGGCGGAAAGTTTGTGTCATTGGGGTTGTGAACTTGAGCCCCTGAATGGTTGCTGATTGGCGTGGTTAATGCGAGCGCTTCATAAATGTGTCTAGAGTTGCGAAAGGGACGACCCGTCACCAACGTAATAATGTGCCCTTGCGACGCCCACTTTTTGATGTGAGCGATCGTTTCAGGATGGAGTTGTCCATCGTGGTCCACAATCGTACCATCAATATCTAAGCCAATTAAGAATCTCATAGTGCCTCCAATCGTATCCTATCATACCTTTGGGTTTGTTGTCTCAGCTTGATTAATATAGTATACTTACTCATGATTTTTTGCCGATAATCGAGGCAAAACCATCTTGCGAGTATTCAACACAAGGAGAGTTATTGTGGCGAAGAAAAAAAGTTTTGTTATTCCTAAAATTGAAGAAAAAACCAAAAAAGAACACACTTTTGTTTCGCCTTTTTTTGGAACCAAAAACAAGGATGATATTATCCTCCCAACCAGTACGTTAGAGGGAAATATCAACAAGCGATACGATGATTTTCGCAAAGAAAGCAAGTACGACGAAGACAAAAAAGATCGCTACAAACGAGAATTCAATATTTTAGATTCGGATGACATCAAAAATATCATGGGCTCACCGGTGGCAGAACCAACACCACCTCCAGCTAGCAAACCCAAGACCGTTGAGACACCAGAGGTCGAAGAAGAATTGATCATTCCGTTTGGCTTAGAAGATTCGTTCGAGGAAGAACCAATTTCTGCCGATGAATTGAACGAAGTGTTTGCTGACTATGATGCGGTGGACCTCGAAGAGGAACCTGTGCCTGAGCCCATCAAGCGTTCACCTGTTTCGCCGATTGCATTTGAGGACGAACCCGTTGAAGCCTTGGTGGATGAACCCACTCCTGTTGCGACGTCTGTGAAGAAATCCGATTACGTTCGACCGTCGTTATCACTGCTCAAACAAACCGAACGAGTGGTGTCATCCAGTGAAGAAGACATCAACCAAATGCGAGAAATCATCAACATGACGTTGACCAACTTTCGCATTGGTGGTGAAGTCATCGATTACACGCACGGACCGACTGTGACGTTGTTTGAAATTCGTTTGGACCAAGGAGTCATGGTTAACCGAATCAATTCCATTGCCTCCAACTTGAAAATGAACTTGGCCGCGATTGACATTCGCATTGAAGCGCCAATCCCTGGCAAGCAAACGGTCGGGATTGAAGTACCAAACCCCGTCCGAGAGATTGTTAATTTTGGTAACTTGATCGATGAACAATTTGTGACGTCCTCCAAACCATTAGAAATCATCCTTGGGGTGAACTTGAGCAACGAGCGAATCATTGCTGACATCAATAAAATGCCGCATGGACTCATTGCCGGAGCGACAGGTTCGGGAAAGAGTGTTTGCATCGATACGATTTTAATGAGTTTACTCTTAAAAGCATCACCAGAAGAATTAAAACTGATTTTGATTGACCCCAAACGAGTTGGTCTTGCGGCGTATGCCAAGGTGCCCCATTTGGCAACACCGATCATTCATGATGCCAAAGTGGCGTCTGAAGTGTTACGCTGGGCGGTTGATGAAATGGAACGCCGTTACGACAAGATGTATGTCTTGGGTGTTCGTGATGTCGTTAGTTACAACGAAAAAATCAAAGGCCGAGAAGACGAAGGATACGAACACATCCCAACCCTGGTCATCATCATTGAAGAGATGGCCGACTTGATGGCGCAAGCAGGTGCCGATGTTGAGTTAAGTGTTGCCCGCATCGCGCAAAAAGCCAGAGCGGCCAACATTCACTTGATGATTGCGACCCAGCGACCCAGTGTGGATGTCATCAAAGGAACCATCAAATCCAACATTCCAACCCGCATCGCGATGAAAGTATCCAGTTATACCGATTCGATGGTCATCTTGGATTACCAAGGAGCTGAAAGCTTGCTTGGCAATGGAGACATGTTGTTTGTGTATTCAGGAGACCGCGTCAAACGGTTGCAAGGAGCGTACGTGTCGGAAGCGGAAATTGATGCGGTTACGAGTTACTTGACTCGTTATCCGCAAACGTTCTTGCTGAATCAAGAACAAATGATTGATAGCCTTGACCGTAGTGCCTCGATGCAAGAAAAAGACGAGTTGTTTTTGGATGTTGCTGAATATGTGATTGAGATGGATTATGCATCAATCAATAAAATCCAGCAACAATTCAATATTGGCTACAACCGTGCGTCTTCGATTTTTGAACAGTTGACTGAGTCTGGCATTGTTTCACCGCAAAATTCCAAAACGCCACGTAAAGTGTTGATGACGATGGAACAATTCATTCAGACGTATCGATCATGATGCAACGCGCTAAACTAATTGGCGTCGTTGTTGTTTTGGGTGTGTTGCGATTGTTGTTGCCATCGCCAACCGTTACGTCATATGACCCCTTGCTTTTCATTGTTGGTGCTGCTGCCGTCGGGTTGATGTTACTTTATGAATTGACACAAGAATCAAGCAAGCTAAATGAGCTTGGGGAGCAAGCGTTTCAAATACTGTATCCCTCGTTTGTGTTCTTTGTCGTGTTGTATGTAATAATCAATGCGATTGTCTTTCCTGCCCGCGTTAACGGGGTTTCCATGGTTCCAACTTATGTGTCTGGTGACTTGGTCTTTTTTTTCATGCCAGGAACGGCAGAGCGATATGATGTCGTTTTTGTCAACATCACGAAGGAGCGGACCAATCATTTTACTGATGAATTTATGCTCAAACGAATTGTTGGGGTGGCGGGCGACACGTTAGATATTCAGGACGGTCAATTGGTCGTGAATGGTGATGTGGTGATTGAACCGTATATCAGTTCGCCCATGGCTACGAATAGTTTGCCGTGCTTTTCAACATTGAATTGTCGCACTATTCCAGAAGGAATGGTGTTTGTGATGGGTGACAACCGCAACGCAAGTGTGGACTCGCGATCGTATGGACTCGTTTTGGAAGAGGATATTATTGGCCGAGTGGTCTTAAACGTCCGTGAGGTGTGGCCATGGTAATTCAATATTTTCCTGGGCACATGGCGAAAACCATTCGTGAGGTTACAGAGCATGCCTCACAAATTGACATCATTTATGAACTTCGCGATGCCCGTGCTCCCATCAGTTCCAAAAACCCAATCATTGAGTCGATGTTAGAAACCAAACCACGGGTTCAACTTTGGACGAAGGCCGATTTGGCCGATCGACCATTGACCAATCACTTGGCCAAAGAAGAATCTTCCGTGGTATTGGTGGTTGATTTGCATCATGACCCGGTCGACCGGTTACTTGCGCAAGCCACCGCTGCGGTGTTGCCAACGCATACGGTAGTGCGTGCGTTGGTTGTTGGGATTCCTAATGTGGGAAAAAGTACATTGATCAATCGCTTGAGTAGTAAAGCCAAAGTCAATGTGGAAAACCGTCCAGGGGTGACTAGACACTTGCAATGGATTACAATCAATCCACAACTTCGGTTGCTAGATACACCAGGATTGCTCTGGAAAAAATTTGATGACCAAGGAGCTGCCCTTCGTTTGGCAGCCCTTGGGATGATTCCAAGAACGCATGTTCCTACCGATGAAATTTATTTGTTTCTTGCAACCTATTTCTTTCATCATTATCCAGACCGTTTTGCATCCATATACCAATATGAAGGGTCCGATGTGATGGAGTTAATGACTGCAGTTGCTAAATCACGCGGCCTACTGCGGGGTACTTCGTTTGACGAAGACCGTGTGTATGAGATTGTGATCCTTGATTTGCAACGTGGCAAACTAGGCAAGGTAATGATTGATGGACCGCTTTGAGAAACGCTTATATTCCCAAGGTGCCTCGCGCATTGCGGGAGTGGATGAGGTAGGTCGTGGTGCATTAGCAGGACCCCTTGTTGTTGCGCTTGTTATTTTAGACCGTCGCCAACCGATTCGCGGCCTCAATGATTCCAAGCAATTGTCAGCGAGTCGACGAGTTGCTCTAAATGAACAAATTCAAGCCAAAGCCGTGTATGTCGATCTTGAAGTGATCGATGCACCACGCATCGATCAAATCAACATCTTACAAGCCACCAAAGAAGCGATGCATGCACTGTTAGATCGAGCAACCTATGATCATGCATTGATTGATGCGGTTCCTTTACAGCGAGATGATGTGACGTCTATCATCAAAGGTGATACGCTTTCTAACTCCATCGCTGCGGCAAGCATTGTTGCGAAAGTTGCTCGCGATGCGATGATGGTTGAACTGGCGAACGTATATCCAAACTACTTGTTTGATGCAAACAAAGGGTATGGAACGCCCGCACACCTTGAGGCATTAAAAACGCATGGACCACTTCAGGGGATTCACCGGTATTCGTTTGCGCCAGTGGCGAGTGCAACGCAAATTCAATTTGATAAGTAGCCATAGGCTACTTTTTTTTTCAACTTGTTTTAGTTGACACTGACAAAACACTCCGTTATAACATAGAGGTGATAACGGAGGCCATATGAATGTCGTTATAGTTGAATCCCCCACCAAAGCATCCACGATTGAAAAATATTTAGGCAAAGACTACAAGGTCTTGTCGAGTGTTGGACACATTCGTGATTTAGCAACCACTGGTAAGGGCGGACTCGGAATTGATGTAGACAATGGCTTTGAGCCGAACTACATTACAATCAAAGGCAAAGAGAGTGTCATCAAAGAATTGAAAAAAGCGGCGAAATCTTCTGACCGCGTTTTTTTAGCAACCGACCCCGACCGCGAAGGGGAAGCAATCAGTTGGCACATTGCTGAAGTGTTAGGGTTGTCAAAACAAGACCGTCACCGAGTCGTTTTTTATGAAATTACCAAAGACTCGGTATTGAAAGCATTCAATGATGTTCGTCCAATCAACGATGAATTGGTCGAGTCCCAAGAAACTCGCCGAATGTTGGACCGCATCATGGGATTCAAATTATCTAAACTATTACAAAACAAAATCAAATCCAAATCCGCAGGCCGGGTTCAAAGTGTTGCGTTGAAGCTTGTGGTTGATTTGGAGCGTGAAATTCAAGCCTTTGAACCGGTTGAATACTGGACATTGCAAGCATTGTTTCCCGATGTTGCAGAATTAAAGAAAATCAAAGGCAAAAAAGCCGTCATCGAGAACGAAACACAAATGAACGGCATTCTTAAGGGGTTGAAGCCTGAGTATACCGTTACTGATGTGACAACCAAAGAAAGCAAACAAAAAGCAAAATTACCATTTACCACCTCGACCTTACAACAAGAAGCGTCAAACAAGTTGGGCTATGGATCGAAAAAAACAATGATTGGCGCACAAAAACTCTACGAAGGAATCGAACTGAAAAACGAAACCGTGGGGTTAATAACTTACATGCGTACCGACTCGTTTCGTTTGAGTGATGAATTTACAAGCGTAGCCAAAACCTACATCGAGAAACAATTTGGTGCGAAGTACTACAAAGGCGTACAGTTCATCAAAAACAAAAATGCCCAAGAGGCGCACGAAGCGATTCGTCCAACAAGTGTTACGCGTACCCCAGAATTGATGCAGCCGTATTTGGGGAACGAAGAATTTAGACTCTACAAATTGATTTACGAACGAGCGGTCTCGAGCATGATGAGTGACGCGGTGTTTACGGTAGGCCAAATAACATTGCAAAATGGAGACTATTTGTTTCAAATGGAATCCAGAGAAATGAAGTTTGCTGGATATCAAGCAGTCTATTCATACGACAACGTCAAAGACAAATCATTGTCGGTACTGAAGGTTGGCGAAACGCTCAAACCAGAAGAAATCAAACCCGAACAAAAGTTTACCAAACCACCCACCCGATATTCTGAGGCCACGTTAATCAAAGAAATGGAAGAACTAGGGATTGGTCGACCAAGTACGTATTCAGCCACCATGGAAACATTAAAAAAACGCAATTACGTGACGATCGAAGACAAACGCTTTATTCCTTCGGAACAAGGCATTGAAACGACCGATAAACTCGCCGAATATTTTACTGACTTTATCAACGTTGATTACACCAAAGCGATGGAAGAACACTTGGATGACGTCTCGCAAGGAGAACTGAACGGCAAACAAGTCCTGAGTGATTTTTATACTCACTTTTCTGAAACCGTCGATACGGCCTATCAAACGATGGAAAAAAAAGCCCCTGTTCCTGTGGGTCGTGATTGTCCAGAATGTGGACATCCCCTGGTGGAACGCATTGGCAAATACGGAAAATTTGTTTCCTGCCAGAACTATCCGGAATGCAAATTCATCGAAAAAACCAAAAAAGAAGTCGTTACGACCGGTGTGACTTGTCCCAAATGTAACAAAGGGGAAATGGTTGAACGCGTTGCTGGCAAAGGCCGCAACCGCGGGAAAACCTTTTATGCGTGCAATCAGTTTCCTAAATGCAAGCACATCGTCAATGACCCACCAACAGGAGAATTGTGCGATTCGTGTGGCATGTTAATGGTCACACATGACGAAGAAATCGTTTGCTCCAACAAAGAATGTGCCACCAACACGAACTAATCGTTCGTGTTTTTTTATGAAAATTTTTTCATAAACCTTTAATTCTTTGAATTCTTGCTTTATAATTGAATGATAACGTTTACGGTCGGAGGACGTCATGAAAAAATCCAAAGTAACCATTTATGAAGTAGCGGGCAAAGCAAACGTCTCCTTGGCGACGGTGTCCCGCGTCTTAAATTACCCAGAAAAGGTCAAAGCATCGACGCGCGAGCGGGTGATGGGGGTAATCAACGAACTCGGGTATCGCCCGAATGCAATCGCGCGTGGACTCGCCTCAAGAAAATCCACCTTCATTGGCATCGTCGTGCCGGACTTTTCCCGTGCCTCTGTTGCCGAAGCGGTGAACGGAATTGCCTTATTGGCGAACCAATATGGCTATCAAATTTTAGTTTTTCCGGCCGAAGGTGAAAATCGCTCCAGCAAAGACGTCTGGGCAGACGTTGTTGCCTCCCAAGTGGACGGTGTGTTGTACCTCAATGATTTGGTGACGGACAAGGACGTCGAATACATGAACACAATGAGTGTTCCTATCGTCATTGCAAATGTCTTACTTGATAAAGACCAAACGATGCCAACCGTAAACATTGACTATGAACGTGCGGCCTATGAAATCACAAAAAAATTAATCTCACGCGGTCGCAAACAAATCATGCTCGCGCAAACGCGTCGTGAGTACTCGATGAACAATGCGAAGGAAATCGGTTATTTGCGAGCATTGAAGGAAGCAGGCATTGACCCAATTGTTCTACGCACGTCCGGCAAACCGCATGTGAATTACCCTGTCGTCACTGACTTTCTTCGCAAAACAACGGTTGATGCAATCATTGGTGTGCGTGACTCGATCGCGGTTGCTTGTTTGAACGTCGCAATGGATTTGGGACACAATGTGCCAAATGACATTGAAGTGTATGGGTTTCAAAATACTAGAACAGCCTTACTAGCTCGTCCTCAATTGTCGACGATTGATGTCCCAACGTTTGAAATTGGGAAACGATCAATGGAAATGTTATCCATCCTAATGAACGACGAACCACTCGACCAAAACGCTGTGATTATTCCTTATGGGATTGTTGAGCGCGGATCGACCAAACAATAAGAGAGGTACGTCCTAGAATGTGATGTTCTAGGACGTTTGAATGACAATGAAGTTATACGATGAATTACTCGCCCGCGGCGCGGTCGCACAAATTACCGATGATGAACTCATCACGCAACTAAACTCCTCATCGCTGACGTTTTATTTGGGGATTGACCCAACTGGCGACAGCTTGCATGTGGGTCATTTGTTTGGCTTGATCAATTGCCGTCGTCTGCAGGATGCTGGTCATAAACCAGTGTTGCTTGTCGGTGGTGCAACAGGGATGATTGGTGACCCCTCTGGCAAAAGCGCAGAACGCAATTTACTCGACCAAGCAGCAATTGACCACAATGTTGCGTCGTTAACTGCTCAAATCACTAAACTTATCGACGCCAAAATGGTCAACAATTACGCCTGGACCCAGTCCTACGACGTGATTTCTTTTTTGCGTGACATCGGAAAACACTTTTCGATCAACACGATGATTGCCAAAGACAGTGTCAAATCAAGACTAGATAGTGGTATTAGTTATACCGAGTTTTCCTATCAAGTGTTGCAAGCGTTAGATTATTATCATTTATACAAGGATGAAGGCGTTCGCTTGCAAGTCGGTGGCACCGAGCAGTGGGGCAACATTACTGCGGGCCTTGATTTGATTCGCCGCATCTTAGCGCCCAACGAACAAGCGTATGGCTTGTGTTGGGAGTTGATCACCAAATCCGATGGCACGAAGTTTGGCAAAACCGAACAAGGGGCGATTTGGTTGGACCCAGAAAAAACAACGCCTTATGCGTTTTATCAGTTTTGGTACAACACCGCTGATGAGGATGCAATTCGGTACTTGAAGAAATTTACCTTCTTGAGCCTTGATGAGATTGCAACCATCCAGCAACAGATGAACGAAGCCCCGCAAGAACGCGCGGCACAACATCGCTTGGCCGAAGAACTGACGACCTTGATTCATTCCAGTCAAGCAACTGCTGACGCGATTCGGGTATCTAACGCCTTGTTCAATCAAGACTACGATTCGTTAACCTTAGAAGAAGTTAAAGCAGGATTTCAAGATGTCGCAACCATCACCATCCAATCGATGAACATATTGGATGTATTGACTGAGACTGGATTAGCAAGTTCCAAATCAGAGGCTCGCCGCTATGTGGAATCAGGTGGTATCACCTTAAATCATCAACGGATTGATTCGATCGATGTAGAGGTGAATCCTTCCACGGCGATACATGGTTCATTCAGTGTTCTTCGCCGGGGAAAAAAACAGTACGCAATGATCCTTTTTTCAACCACTATTTAACCACCCTAAAATCACCTTGAAATCGCTTACTTATAGATAAATTGGCCGATTTGTTCAAAAAATCGGTTTTTTTTGTAAAAAATATGTCATTTTTGTTTGACAGTGTGCCAAGCATTGTTATAGACTTGTAAAAAGTTGTTAAACTTTTGTAGGGAGAATATACATGAAAAAATTATTAGCTCTTCTGTTATCAGTGACTCTAGTGTTTACACTAGCAGCGTGTGCAGAAGAAACACCTGAACCTGTCGCTCCAGTCGTTCCTGAAGTGCCGTCAGAAGTGGAAGAAGTTTTATTTCCAGATTATGACCGCGTTACAGGATTTGTGGACTTCAAGTTTGCAGATGCCGAATTACGTCACACCTTTTTCGCAGCAGCGGAAAAGTATTTATTAGATGAAATGGTTCCGGGAATTCCCCTTTATGCCAACTCATCATTCAACTTGTATGCTGATCGTCTTCAAACACCGCTTCGCGAGTACATTCCTGTTATGGGATTTGGTACTGGTTTTAGTACGATGAGTGTGGATGATTCACAAGTTGAGTTTGAACCAGGAGTTACTGGAGTTGCTGGCGAGTATACGTACCGCATTGCAACCTCATCGAACCCTGATACATTCAACCAATGGATTTATCAAGATTCAATTTCATCCGATGTCTTATCATCGGCGTTAGCTGCTTTGTACTATTTTGATTTCAACGATACTCGTGATGGGTATGAAATCAAACCAGACATGGCTTCAGCGTTGCCGACTCCAGTTGAAGCTACAACATTGCCAACAGGGGCTGTTGTATCGAACAAATGGCGTGTTCCGATTGCAGATGGATTAGAATTTTTCTTCCATCCAGACAATACGGTTGACATTCCAGCTGGATCCGAACAAATCACTGCACAAACATTCGTTGATACCTTTGAATTAGCATTGACGAACAAATGGTTCCGTGCCGTTTCTGGTGGTGGATCCTTTATGGGAACTTCAACCACTGCGATTGTCAGTGCGGAAGAATTCTCAAATGGTCTCGTTCCATTTAGCGATGTAGGAATTAAAGTCGTGAATGGCAATGAAATCGAATTTACCTTTATTGACTTACAATCCGAATGGAACGTCAAATATTGGTTGTCCAGTTTCGTTATGACACCAATTCATATTCCTTTATATGAAGCATTGGGTGGCGTCGATGGTACATACGGTACGACTGCTGAAACTACGTCTTACACCGGTGCACATTATATTAGTGTGTATGAAGCCGACAAAGTAGTACGTTTGGCAGACAACCCTAACTACCATGCTCCTGACCGTTACTTCTTTACTGGAATCAACTTCTTAATCATTACAGACCCTGCAATTCGTTTCCAAGAATTTGTTGCTGGTCGTTTGGATGCTGCGGGAGTACCTGCTGCACGATTCGAAGAATTCCAAAATGATCCTCGTATTCGTCCGGTACCAGGTGCAACCACATTCCGTTTGAACTTCAATGCAACCGGATCTCTTGAAGAAATGGAAGCGCAATGGGAAGTTGCTGGTAAAGGAACCGTTCCTGCAGATGTAGTACCTGAACCAATCTTGGGACAATTAGATTTCCGTAAAGCACTCTATTTCGCGGTTGACCGTGAACGTTTAGCCAAAGAAATCTTGAAATCTGCTGAACCACAACAATTATTCTTTACACCTGCTTACCTTGTTGAACCAGAACTAGGAATTAACTTCCGTGGTACTTCTCAAGGACTTGGTGTTGCTGCTGAATACTCACCAGCTACATTTGGATATAACTTCGATGCGGCTCGTGCCTTGTTCGATCAAGCATTGGCTCCACTGGTTGCCGATGGAACGTACAGTAGTGGCGATGTCATTAACTTGACGTATGCAACGAACGCAGGTAGCGAATTTGACCGTTTGACGTTTGAATTCCTTCAAGATGCATTTGAAACAACCTTCGTTTCTTCGCAGTACAACATCTCTGTTACGTTTGAAAATATTCCAGCACCATTCCCACAAAACTATTTCAACTACATCATTCCAGGTGTATCTGACTTAGGAGCGGGGGGAATCTCTGGTGGAACCTTGAATGCATCGTCCTTCTTGTCACAGTATCGTTATGACAATGCGGGAGGATTCACACTCAGCTGGGGTATGGATACTCGTATCGCAAACATTCCAGTTGTGTATGAAATCAATGGAGTAGAACGCAAAGAAGTGTACAGCTTTGATGCAATCCATAAAATGTTGAATGGACGTGTTTACATCGTTGAAGGTCAAGAATCCTTCTTCCCAGTCGCTCGTGGCTTCTCTACGGGTGAAGAATTCGTCTCCTTCGAGATTGCTCGATTCTTAGATCCAGCGTATCGTAACATTCGTTATACGATTACGTTAGACGGCGAACCAGTTGAAGGCTTCAATAACGTTGCTGCTACAAGTCGATTTGTTAACGCATTCGGCCTACAACCAGGAACTGCATATGGTGTAGAGTTGACGTTTGAATTGACGGAAGATGGGTCAACGCAAACATCTCCTGCCTCATTCTCTACGAAGTAAAACGATATAATTTCACTGATTCAGTATTGATTAAACAAGTTGCGATTCGTCGCAACTTGTTTTTTGTTACTTTGCATGAAAAAATAGCAAATTTGACATTTAATCTGTCAGTTTTCTATGGATACTTTGATATAATATACAAATAACAAACAAAGATTATCAGAAGGTGAAGCGTTATGATTCGTTATATTATTGTTCGAACAATCTGGGTATTTATTGTTTTGATCTCTGTGCTATCAATCAACTTCTCATTGTTGAAGCTAGCACCAGAATACCCGCCAACCGAAGAAGAAGCGCGTGAGATTTATTACGCACGACAAGTATCGGATGGGTATATGGAATTGACCGTGATTACCGATCCCGATCGCATTCGTTCGTTGGTTGCTGGTGAAGAAGTGGCGTGTACGCATCCAAAATGCTACATCGTCCGTGGCGAGTCTCGTTGGCTCGTATACACTCCAGTCCCCATTTCAGTTCAGTATGTGAATTGGGTGCGCAACGTGGTCTTTGATTGGAACTGGGGCGTCTCCACAAGACTATCGGTGAATACTCCTGCATTTCAAGTGTTGACCGACCGGATTCCCGTAACCCTTCGATTGAATTTAATATCTTTGGCGTTTTATATTCCGATTGGATTTTTACTTGGTATTTTAGCGGCGCTGAAGAAAAACACCAAAATTGATGATGCCATCTCTCTTGGTGTCATGGTGTTCATCTCGGTACCTAGTTTTGTTACGATGACCGTCCTTGTTATGGTCTTTGGCTATTGGTTACGCGTTCTACCTGCTCAGTTTCCGGCCAGTGATGCACTGGGAATCGTTCAATACACTGGAATGATTTTGCCTGTCTTAGGATTATCGTTTGGTGCGATTGCCGGATTAACAAGAACAACGCGAGCAGAACTTGCGGAAGTGTTGACCTCAGAGTTTGTATTGCTTGCTCGTGCCAAAGGATTAACGTACCGTCAATCCGTCTTGCGACATGCAATGCGTAACTCGATGGTGCCTTTGGTTCCGGACATTATTGGTTCGTTCGTTGGCTTGCTTTCTGGGTCAGTAATTATTGAGTTGATTTATTCGATTCCCGGAACAGGACGAATCTTCTTGCGTGCTCTTGAAGCAAGTAGTTATGATTACAACGTTATTTTAGTTACCACTGCCTTTTATACCACCATTGGCTTATTTGCCGTATTGTTGGTTGATTTGTCGTATGGTCTTGTTGACCCACGAATTCGAATGGGAGCGAAAAAATAATGAGTGAAAAAAACACAACCAATATTCCAAAAGAACAATTTGAATTCGTTCAACAAGATTCTAAAATCTTTGACAAGGAATTTGAAACCAAACCAATTGGCTACTTTCAAGATGCGATGATCCGCTTTGTTCGTAATAAAACAAACGTGATCGCAACATCAATTCTGTTGGTCATTGTGTTGATGAGTGTATTTCAGCCAATTTTGACATCAAAGAATTATGTCAACTTGGAACCTGCTGTGGCATTTTTACCTCCGCGAGTTCCAATCTTAGAAAACTTTGGGATTGCTGATGGACTTGGATCTTTCCAAGACCAGCCAGTCATCTTGGACTCCATCAATGAAAGCACTGGATTTGGTGGCAATCCGATTGGCTATAATCCTGAATTTATCCTTGATGAATCCAGAGAGTATTACACCATTGGATGTAGTGACTTCAATACGTTGTGTCAAGGCGGTGAAGCAGTACTGCGTCTAGACTCAAGCAATCCAGCAATTACGGTTGCGACAACACAAGTGTTCAATTTCACTGCGGCACAACGCAGTGTGTTATCGATTAATGTGACGGATTTGGATGTTGATGCGAATAAAGTATTTGAAGTGTATGTTCGCCCCAATCCAGCAGAACCGTTTGTTTTGATTTCAACGATCAATCAACCTGGATTGAGTGAAATCAATGTGTTTGATGCACTGGGAGCAGAATCCATCGAATCATTCTCATCTTCGGTTCGTCTGCGCTTTGCTTCCGATGATCGATTTGATTTTGTTGCGATTAGTTCCATTGAGCTAACCCAAGACGGAAGTGATGCACCGGTTGCCTCCTTGGAAGGTCAACCTCTTGTTATGAATTTGCGCTCCTTGAATTTACCTGGTGAAGGTGGAGCCATTGTTCGTCAAAACGCAACGATTCAAATGATGAGTTTTGAGTATCGTTCGTATGATGCGGTCTTTGGACTGCGTCCTAGCAATGGATTTCCAATTAGCCAATACAACGAGATTGTTGCAGCAAATCCTGCCTGTGTGCGAACTGAAAACCCCACCAATCCGAATGGATGGTTACTCGGGGAAGGTTGTCCGATTGTTGAAGTAATCAGCGAAAATGCTGGAGTCGTTGTCGGTGGCGTGAGCTTTGGCTCGTACAACGTCGTGATTGATTATGCATTACTCAATGGGTATGACTCGATTCCTTATTTCTTGTTTGGAACAACCAACGCTGGACGTGATTTGTTCAGTTTGATTTGGGTTGCGACCCGTACGTCCTTATTAATTGGGTTGATTGTTGCCGGCATTAACATTTCGATCGGTGTACTATTTGGATCCATATCGGGCTATTACGGTGGCAACGTTGACATTATCATGCAACGTTTTAGTGAAATCATCGGTCGGATTCCGTTCTTGGTCATCTTAGCAATCTTTATTGCCTTGCTTGGGGCCGGGATTCAGACCTTGGTGTTCATCCTCATTGTCTCTGGCTGGATTGGGGTCGCGTATGTGACTCGAACCCAGTTCTACCGGTTCAAAGGGCGAGAGTACGTTTTGGCCTCACGAACACTTGGTGCCAAAGACATGCGTTTGATCTTTCGACACATCTTACCAAACGGGATTGGTACCATCATTACTGCATCCATCCTACTAATTCCTGCGACGATTTTTGCCGAATCCACGATCTCATACTTGGGATTTGGGATCGGGCATGGAACTAGTTTTAACTTTTTAGGATTTGAGTTCTCAGGTGTGAGTGTCGGAGTCTTACTCGCAGATGGTCGTCAAGAGTTGATTACGCGTCCGTACTTAACCGTGTACCCAGCCATTGTCATTTCTATACTAATGATTACATTTAATATGTTTGGGAACGCATTACGAGATGCGCTGAATCCATCCTTAAGAGGGTCTCTGTGATGATCAAAGATAACGTAAAAATAGCAGTCGAAGATTTGGTCGTACATTTCACGACCAATGCCGGAATGGTGCAAGCCGTTCGTGGCATCTCCTTTGACTTACACGAAGGTGAAACCCTAGCCATCGTTGGTGAGTCAGGGTCTGGAAAAAGCGTTACCTCAAGAGCGATTATTGGAATCTTAAGTCCCAATGCTCGTGTCTTGGGTGGTTCGATCATGTACGAAGACAAGAATTTACTAGAGTTTAGTGAAGCAGATTATGCAGGCATTCGGGGCAATAAAATCTCGATGATTTTTCAAGACCCAATGTCCAGTTTGAATCCAATCATGCGCATCGGGCAACAAATTACCGAGGCAATGGTCGTTAAACTTAAAATCAGCAAAGAAGAAGCCAAAGAACGAGCAATCAAAATCATGGAAGAAGTGGGGATTGGTGAAGCAGAAAAACGCTATTACCAATATCCATTTCAGTTCTCTGGTGGGATGCGTCAACGCATCGTTATTGCGATTGCGTTAGTCACCGAACCAGAAATCTTGATTTGTGATGAGCCAACCACGGCACTTGACGTAACGATTCAAGCGCAAATCCTTGATTTGATTAACGATTTGAAGGTGACGAAAAACTTATCGGTTATCTTCATTACGCACGACCTTGGGGTTGTTGCAAACATGGCAGACCGCGTTGCGGTCATGTATGCTGGTAAAATTGTTGAAATCGGAACGGCTCGTGAGATTTTCTATGATCCGCGTCATCCGTACACCTGGGCACTGCTTTCCAGCATGCCCGACCTTGATAGCAAAGAAAAACTCTTTGCGATTCCTGGAACACCACCGGACATGTTGTATCCCCCCAAAGGCGATGCCTTTGCGGACCGCAACTCGTTTGCGATGAAAATTGACTTTGAAGAAGAACCACCGTTTTTCAAAATATCTGATTCTCACTATGCAGCGACTTGGTTAGAACATCCTGATGTCGCTGATGTTGAACTGCCACCAATTTTAAAAGCTCGCTTGAAAGGGAAACAACTCACATGAGCCAAGAACAACCAATCCTAATCATCGAGAACTTACGTCAGTACTTTAAAAGCGGGTTTGGAAAACGAAAAGTCGTCGTCCAAGCCGTTGATGATGTCTCGTTTCATATTTTCAAAGGCGAAGTATTTGGCTTGGTCGGCGAATCCGGTTGTGGGAAAACAACCACAGGCCGCAGCATCATCAAGTTGTATCAACCAGATGGCGGCAAAGTCATTTTCAATGGCAATGTTGTATCTGAAGGTTTTATTGAACAAAAAAACCAGCTTGATGCGATCAACGTTCAACTCAAAGACAACGAATTGGCTGTGGAACAAAAAACTGCACTCCAAGAGCAGGCTCGTTCGTTGCGTCAAGACATTTCTCGCATCAAACGCGAGATGAAAAAAGAGCCAGACCGTAGTGTGATGAACAAGATGCAAATGATCTTTCAAGATCCCATTGCTTCGCTCAATCCACGAATGACAGTCAAAGAAATTATTGCTGAAGGATTGCGCATTAACGGTGAAAAAGACAATCAAGTGATTACCGATAAGGTAAACAATGCACTTGAGACGGTTGGACTCGTTCGCGAACACGCAAACCGTTATCCGCATGAGTTTTCTGGCGGTCAACGTCAACGCATCGGGGTTGCTCGAGCGATGATTGTTGAACCAGAATTGATTATCGCTGATGAACCAATCAGTGCACTGGATGTCTCGATTCAAGCGCAAGTCATCAATTTGTTGAATGAGTTGCGTGAGCGTCTTGGTTTAACGATTTTGTTCATTGCCCATGACTTGTCGGTGGTCAAATACTTCTCAGACCGCATTGCGGTCATGTATTTTGGTAAAATTGTTGAATTGACAACGTCCGATGAACTCTTTAAGAATCCGCTTCATCCGTACACCAAGTCCTTGTTGTCAGCGGTACCAAGACCGGATCCGGATTCAGAGAAAGTTCGTAAACGAATTCGCTACAATCCAGCGGTTGACCACGACTACTCTGTGGAACAACCTAGCATGGTTGAAATTCGACCTGGACATTTTGTTTATGCGTCGCCCTCAGAGATTACCAAGTACAAAAGTGAACTCAAAGGCACCGTCAATGAGTCAACAAAAGACAGTGTTGCAACATTAAAAACAGCATAAAAAAAACGGTGTATGCCGTTTTTTTTCCATAAAGGGGGAGTTATGATTCGTTATGGATTACCACTGTTGATTATGGGAACGGCAACATTGGTCTTGTTTTATTTCATTCAAGATATTGTTGTGTTTCCCATTTCCGATACGTTATTTTTGTCTGGCCAAGTATTCTTTATTTATGGATTGCTGCGGTTGACCAATGCAAGTGAGATTTTCGCTGGGTTTGGGTATTCGTATCGTCGCATGTTTGGCCGCCGTAACGGGGTCAATTTTCCACGTTCCTATTTTGAAGTCAAAGAACGTCTTCGAGCCAAAAAAGAAGAACGTGCCAAAGGTGGCACGTCCGGATTATTGTATTTGTTAGTGAGTATTGTGATGCTTATCGTTTCGTTGAATATTACCGTTTAACGCTTGCGACCAAGACCTAAGAGCTGATTGGCTTTGCGGACTTTTTTGTATGCGATGTCGCTAGCTTTGGCAAGTCCTTCGTCCAATACTTGGTCGACCAGTGGTGACGTGATGATTTCCTTGTATTTCGCTTGGATAGGAGCGAGTGTTTGTTCGACGACATCGGCCAAGTCTGATTTGAATGCCTGATAGCTCTGTGATGCATATTTGCGTTCTAAGGCCTCAATGGATGAGTCGCTAAGCAATGCATAGATTGTTAGCAGGTTTGCGATTCCAGGCTTGTTTTTGACATCATAACGAACAACCGTGTCAGAGTCAGTCACTGCCGATTTGATTTTATTTTTCGTTCGAGCAAGATCATCCATGAGTAAAATGAATCCTTTGTCGGAGATATCAGATTTGCTCATTTTTTTTGTCGGCTCTTGCAAGTCCATAATGCGAGCACCAAGGGGCGGAATGATGGGTTCTGGGACCACAAAGAAGTCACCATGTCGATGATTGAAGCGTTCGGCGATGGTGCGAGTCAGTTCAACGTGTTGTTTTTGATCGTCACCAACCGGAACAAAGTCTGCGTCATACAGTAAAATGTCGGCCGCCATCAACACAGGATAGGTAAACAAACTAACATGCATTGAATCATTGGTGTTTTTTGCGATTTTATCTTTGTATTGGGTCATCCGAGACAATTCTCCGACATACGAGTGACTTTCAAACAAATAACTCATTTGTGAGTGTGCAGGAATTTCTGATTGGACAAACAACGTGACCTTGTTTGGGTTGAGTCCACATGCTAAGTACATCGCGACGACATCTTTGATGCGTTTGCGTAACACGGTTTTGTTTTGTGGTGTGGTTAGCGCATGCAAGTCTGCAACAAACAAAAAGAGCTCGTAATCGTCTTGAAAACGAACAAAGTTCTGAATCGCGCCCAAATAGTTGCCTAACGTCAATTCTCCGGTAGGTTTGATGCCAGATACCATGCGTTTCATCGTGTACCTCTGTATCATTTTACATGAAAATTTCCAGTGCGTTAATTGTTTTCATACCCAATAAGGTATATAATTAGAATTGGAGGAACCCTATGGTTGTGATTTATACAACACCGTCATGTGGGTCTTGTCGCAAAGCGAAGAAGTGGTTCAAAGAACGAAACATCCCGTTTGTCGAAAAGAATATCTTTAGTGTCAAACTGACAAAAACGGATTTGCAAAACATCTTATCACTGACCGAAAATGGGGTCACTGATATTATATCAACTCGTTCGAAAGTTTTTATGGACAATAACATCGATTTGGAATCCTTAACGATGTCACAATTGTATGATTTCGTGATTGCTAATCCGAGCGTCTTACGACGACCATTGATTATCGATCAACAAAACTTGCAAGTTGGCTACAACGAAGACGACATCCGTGTCTTCATTCCCAAGGATCTGCGTCGATTAATGATATGTATCGATTGTAAAAACAATGAAGAATGTGATGTCGTCTTTTCATTAACCGATGAAGAACGCGCAGACATCTTAGGTCGAAACGCATGATTAAAGTTATTCATAAAGATGATGAACTCTCGATTCGCCTGGCCCAAAAGATTTCGTCCCGTGTACCCGACTCTTCAAATGATCAGTTGTTGATTGTTTGTGTCGGCGGCGATGGGACGATTTTGCGTGCGATTCATGAGCACATCAATGAACTCGATAACGCCGTCTTTTTTGGCGTCAAATCCGGTCATCTTGGGTTTTTTGCTGATTACACCGAAGACAACTTGGATGACTTGATTCACGCCTTGACGTCTGCGCAGTATGCGATTACCACCTATGACTTGCTGGAAAGCTGTGTCACCGCCGATGGCAAAGAACGTCATTACTTTTGTTTGAATGAGTTTCAAATTTTAAGTGGGTCACGTACGATTCACTTGGATGTTGAACTGGATGGGCTGTTGTTTGAAAGTTTTCGTGGCAATGGTATGGTCTTTAGTACTCCTGCGGGCTCAACAGGACTCAACAAATCACTTGACGGGGCGATCATTGACCCCAGCATTGAAGCGGTTCAAATCACTGAAGTCGCACCGATCAATTCCAATGCCTACCGGACCATTGGTAGTCCAATGGTATTAAACATTCATCGTTCGATTGTTGTTAAAACACCAGAACCGACACCGATTGAATTTAGTTTTGACCATGAGATGAAGACGTTTCAAGCGTTTGAACAATTGCGCATCATCGCGTCCAAGCGAAAAGTGAAAATTGCGCAAATCGACGCGGTTAATTTCTTTGAACGGATCAAAAAAGCTTTTTTATAATCGAATGTAGAAACTCCTTGTTGATAGCGTTGTCACATTGAGAGTTTCTTTGTTTTGGACTACAATGAAGAGAAAGAAGGTATTCAAATGGCAGTAAAAGTTGCGATCAATGGATTTGGCCGAATCGGTCGTCTCGCCTTTCGCTTGATGAACGAAGACGCAAACTACGAAGTGGTAGCAATCAACGATTTAACGGATGCGAGAACACTCGCATACTTATTGAAGTATGACTCTGCGCAAGGCCGTTACAAAAGTGATTCGATCGATTATGAGGGCGAAGCGATCGTCGTCGATGGACGAAGCATTCAAATTTACGCAGAACGTGACCCTGAAGGATTGCCTTGGGGAACTCTTGGTATTGATGTCGTTTTGGAATGTACGGGCTTTTTTACCGACAAAGACAAAGCGATGAAACACATCACCGCTGGCGCGAAAAAAGTAGTAATCTCGGCGCCTGCCAAAGGCGACTTGAAAACCATTTGTTTTAACGTTAACCACAAAGATTTAGATGGCAGTGAACAAGTCATTAGTGCGGCAAGTTGTACCACCAACTGTTTGGCTCCGATTGCCAAAGTCTTGGATGATTCGTTTGGCATTGTCAAAGGCTATATGACGACCGTTCATGCCTACACCAACGATCAAGCAACACTTGATGCACCACACGGTAAAGACATCAACTCACGTCGTGGTCGTGCTGCGGCTGCAAACATCGTTCCTACGACCACCGGAGCCGCTGCTGCGGTGGGACTCGTCTTACCGCAATTGAAGGGCCGTATGGATGGAATGGCACTGCGTGTCCCGGTTATAACTGGGTCGGCTGTCGATTTGGTCGTTGAACTCAAAACCAATGTGACAGTGGACAGTGTCAATGCTGCAATGAAAGCAGCAGCGAATGAAACACTTGGCTACACCGAAGACCCGATTGTCTCATCGGACACGATTGGGATGAGTTATGGATCATTGTTTGATTCACAAATGACAAGCGTCATGGAAGTCGATGGCAAACAACTTGTTAAAGTCCTTTCCTGGTACGACAACGAAATGAGTTACGTGGCTCAAATGGTTCGTACGATTAAATACTTCGCAAACTAACATGCAAAAGACCACATTCGTGGTCTTTTTTTATATACTTCCCCTTATTTTGAAGTAAAACAATTGATTATGAGAATCATATCATTGTACTATAATTATAGGAGAAGATTGTTATTATTTGGTATCGGGAGGCGTTATGAAAAAACCAAAGATTCACTGATTTTACAAAGGTAATCAGTTCTTCCAACTTCACCAAGGAAGAACAAAATCTGTTGATTGCTATTGCTGAAGGTGAAAAGTCTTGAAAGAGGAAACATTTTAACGATTCAGGAAGTATTTCAGCACCAAAAAAGTATTCCAGAGAATATATAGTTAAACACAAACGTATGAGCTATTTCAGTCCAACAACCCAACAACAGGTCAATGACCTACTTCATGTGATTGAAACAAAGCGAGTAACTACGCGCATTTTTCCTGAGCAATCTAACGTCTTACGTGCGTTGTCCATGACTCCGTTATCTCAAGTTAAAGTCGTTCTTGTGGGGCAAGACCCGTACCATCAAATCGGCCAAGCCGATGGCCTCGCCTTCTCTTCGCAAGGGATTCCAAAAAGCTTACAAAATATCTTTCGCGAACTTCAAAGTGACATGGGGTGTGAAGCGCCTGGAACAGGTCGCTTGGATGGCTGGGCCAACCAAGGGGTCTTGTTACTAAACCGGATTCTAAGTGTGGAAGAAGGGAAACCATTATCCCATCAAGACCTTGGGTGGGAAACCCTCACAGATGAAATCATTCAAACCATCTCATCGACTAAGGAATTTGTTGTTTTTGTGTTGTGGGGTGCTTTTGCCCAGAAAGTTGAATCGCTGATTGATTCAAGGCATTTGATCATCAAGGCAACGCATCCATCGCCGTTATCGGCGTATCGTGGGTTTTTTGGCCATCGTCCATTTTCTCGAGCGAATCAAGCATTGATCGAGAACCATCTTGAACCAATTGACTGGTCTTTATTGTAAAGCAAGTACAAATATGAGATAACTTAGTCAGTCGAGTAATCAACAAGCGTTAAGTGATGTATTGTAGGGAACAATACGTACGAACTACCCTGTGTAGGCGGTTTGTTGAAAACACCCTTTTTTTGATTACTCGAACCATTAGGAGGAATTCAAAAAATGCGACTATCAACGCGAACCATCGCGTTCGCAGGGATGTTTACTGCGATTGCCTTTGTGTTACGACTATTATCATTTACGACGCTGGAATACCGGTTTACCTTTGATGACATAGCGATCATGGCCAGTGCCATCTTTTTTGGCCCATGGGTTGGATTGTTGGTTGGCTTTAGTGCTGATTTCTTATATTCGTTATATATGGGGTTTCCAATCGGTATTTTTACCTTAGCGTCAATGAGTTGGGGATTGATTGCGGGTGTTTTGCTTTTTAAGAATACTGATAGCATTGCTCGCTTTTCTCTAGGGATTGTCATCACGAGTGTCGTTGCCTTTGGGATCACCACGTTAGCACTATTTCAATTGTTCAATACAGGGATTCTTCCTGGTTTGCCCGCTCGGTTGATTACGATGGTCATTAAGTGGCCGGTTCAAGTGTCGGTCTTGTGGATTTTGATACAACGAACCAAACAATTGTTTTTATTTGACCGCTAAAAAGAAGCATTGCTTCTTTTTTTTCGGTGCTATAATGAACCTGGGTGAATCCCTTGAATATACTCTTTATTACCGATACGTGGAAGCCACATGTAAATGGGGTTGTCCGCTCACTAGAACACACGATTAAAGAACTAGAAGCTCTTGGTCATCAGACGAAAGTCATTGGACCCAATGATTTTCGTACGCTTCAGGTCCCGCGCTACCCGGACTTGGATGTTGTCTTTCCAGGCGTGAGAAGATCCCAAATCAAAGCGAAACTAAAAGACTTTACCCCACATCACATTCACATCGCCACCGAAGGATTTTTGGGGATGAGTGGTCGCCGTTATGCGAAGTACTATAAGATTCCAATCTCAACCGCGTATCACACGCAAATTCCGATGTATTTGAAAAAGTACTTTTACATTCCACAACCGATTTCCTACAAGATTTTACGTCGCTTTCATAACCCGAAACGTCGACCCCATCCGGTGATGGTCTCGACCTCAACGATGAAAACACAACTGGAATCCCATGGCTTCAAAGACATTCGCATTCGCTCACTTGGTTTTGATGCCTCGGTCTTTTACCCAAGGCCTCGCAGTGCGAATCCCCGACCGCGATTATTGTTTGCGGGACGCATCGCGATTGAGAAAAACGTCAAAGCATTTTTGGCGCTTGATCGCTTGAATCTTTATGATTTGGTCGTCGTGGGCGATGGACCAAAGCGAAAAGACTATGCGCTTGAATTTCCCCGAGTCACGTTTTTAGGGATGAAAGTCCATGAGGAATTAGCACAAGTATATGCAAGCGCTGATGTCTTGGTGTTTCCCTCGTTAACCGATACGTTTGGGATGGTGATCATTGAAGCGATGGCGTGTGGTACGCCTGTGGCTGCTTATCCCGCACCTGGCCCGATTGACATTATCGAACAAGGCAAAAATGGATACCTCAGTGCCGATTTGAGTATCGCAGTGCGCGAATGTCTAAGCATCTCAAGGCAAACAACCGCAGCGATTGCCTTACAGAAGTACTCTTGGCGTGAATCCACGCGTCAGTTCATTGACGTGTTGCATCAACAATTGTAAGGAATCGTTTTCACCAAACGGTTCCTTTTTTCATGTGGTTAGCGAGTATAATAAAAGAGGAGGAATCATGAGTAAACCTGTTGTATTGATCATTATGGATGGCTATGCCCACGGCAAAGCATACGAAGGCAATGCGGTCCATTTAGCGAACAAACCAAACATCGACCGCTTGTGGGCAACATATCCCCATACCGAACTTCTAACAAGCGGGTTGCGCGTCGGCTTACCGGAGGGTCAAATGGGCAACTCAGAAGTCGGCCATTTGAACATCGGCGCTGGCCGTGTGGTTTATCAAAGTTTGACGAGAATCAATGAAGCCATCAACGACCGAAGCTTTTTTCAAAACGAAGCCTTGACGGGTGTCGTCAACACCGTCAAATCCACCAACAAGAAACTTCATGTGTTGGGCCTCTTTAGTGAAGGAGGTGTGCATTCGCACATCGATCACTTCAAAGCGATGATTGAATGTGCCAATGCGCAAGGAGTCCATGTTTATTTGCATTTGTTTACCGATGGGCGTGATGTGTCCCCGCACCAAGCCCAAACGGACGTAGCAGAGTTTGCGGCGTTTGCTGATAGCCACCAAGTGACCATGGCGACGGTCATGGGTCGTTTCTTTGCGATGGACCGTGACCATATTTGGGAACGCTCTGTCAAAGCCTATGAAGCATTGATCACCGGCCAAGTGGATGCGCGATCAATCACGACCGTGATCGAAGAATCATATGCCAAAGGCATTACGGATGAATTCATTGAACCAGTGATCTTAGCGAAGGATTCTCGCATCGAAGATGGCGATGGTGTCGTCTTTATGAACTTTCGTCCCGACCGTGCGATTCAACTCAGTCAGTTATTGACCAATCCGAATATCGGCACAGTCGCGTACGAACCAAGAACCGTCCATTATGTCTCGATGATGCATTACCATGAGTCGATCAAAGGCACGATTGCGTATCCACTCAATGAACTGGTGGATACATATGGTGAAGTGATTAGTGCAAATGGTCTTAAGCAAGTGCGCATCGCAGAAACACAAAAGTATCCCCACGTCACGTTTTTCTTTGACGGCGGGAAAGATTATGAGATTCCTGGAAGCACGCGCATCTTGGTCGATTCGCCGAAGATTGCAACCTTTGATTTGATGCCAGAAATGAGTGCGTACGGCGTCAAAGACAAAGCCATTGCTGCCTTGCGTGAAGGGACTGATACGATGATTTTAAACTTTGCGAACTGCGACATGGTCGGTCATACCGGTAACATTCCTGCAGCAATCAAAAGTGTTGAGGTGACGGATGAGTGTGTCGGTGCGGTTGTTGAAACAGTCTTATCACTGGGTGGTGTTGCACTTGTTACTGCGGACCACGGTAACGCTGACCAAATGATTTCTGAGTCGGGAGAACCATTCACTGCTCACACGTTGAACCCGGTGCCAATGATTATTACACGCCCTGGAATTACACTTCGCGACCAAGGCAGCTTGTGTGATATTGCCCCGACTATGTTAGAATTACTCGGATTGAATCAACCGGCCGCGATGACCGGAGTAAGTCTTATTCAACAAAAAAATTAGGAAATAGGAGAAGAACAATGCCATATATTACTGATGTGTATGCCCGCGAAGTCCTTGACTCGCGAGGCAATCCCACCATTGAGGTGGAAGTGTATACCGAAAGCGGGGCGTATGGCCGCGCGATGGTTCCTTCAGGCGCAAGTACTGGGGAACACGAAGCTGTTGAATTACGTGATGGCGATAAGAAACGTTATTTGGGCAAAGGTGTGTTGAAAGCCGTTGACAATGTCAACGAGTTGATTGCCCCAGAAATCATTGGGCTTGATTGTACGCAACAATCCTTGATCGATCAATTGATGATCGAACTCGATGGTACGCCAAACAAAGCAAAATTAGGTGCAAATGCTATTTTAGGAGTCTCGATGGCCGTTGCACGAGCAGCTGCCGATTATTCTGGATTGCCTTTATATGTCTATTTGGGCGGCTTCAATGCCCGCGAACTCCCGGTACCGATGATGAACATCATCAATGGGGGGTCGCATGCGGACAACAATGTCGACTTTCAAGAATTTATGATCATGCCAGTGGGGTTCAAATCCTTCAGTGACTCCTTGCGTTGCGGGGTCGAAGTCTTCCATAGCTTGAAAAAAGTCCTCAGTAGCAAAGGCTATAACACCGCAGTCGGTGATGAAGGCGGATTTGCTCCAAACTTGAAATCCAACGAAGAAGCGATTCAAGTCATTTTAGAAGCGATTGGTGCTGCAGGCTATACCGCAGGCACCCAAGTTCAAATCGCGATGGATGTTGCCTCTAGCGAGTTTTACAACAAAGAAACGAAGAAATATGTCTTAGCAGGCGAAGGCGGCAAAGAATTTACTGCGCAAGAACTCGTCGGCTTTTATAAAGAACTCGTCAACAAGTATCCGATTGTTTCAATCGAAGATGGACTCGATGAAAACGATTGGGATGGGTGGAAGTATTTGACCAAGGAACTTGGTCAAAAGGTTCAACTTGTCGGTGATGATTTGCTGGTGACCAATACCAAACGCTTGGCGAAAGCGATCGATCAAGGGATTGCCAATTCAATTCTCGTCAAAGTCAATCAAATCGGAACCTTGACCGAAACGTTTGAAGCCGTAGAAATGGCCAAACGGGCTGGATATACTGCCGTGCTATCGCACCGCAGTGGGGAAACCGAAGATTCAACGATTGCTGACATCGCGGTAGCGACCAACTGTGGTCAAATCAAAACCGGTTCGTTATCAAGAACCGACCGCATTGCCAAATACAATCAATTGCTTCGCATTGAAGATGAACTAGGAACCACGGCCGTCTATAGTGGCGCTAAAACGTTCTATAATATGAAATAACCAAAGCGACTTCCCATGGAAGTCGCTTTATTTGATATAATAACGTTTGAAATGAGGCGCATGGTGTGGGCATAGCTGGTTTATTAATTCAATATGCATTGTTGGCTGTGGTTGTCGTTGTCGCCGCACAAATTGCTGGTGCTTTGGTTGATGAGTTTGATCAACGCACCAAGATTTCTGGTGCCTTGATTGGTGGGATTTTACTCGCGGCCATTACGAGTTTGCCCGAGTTCATTACCTCGATTGTGTCGACGACTATTTACAATCAACCTGGCCTTGCCTTTGGGAACATCTTTGGGTCAAATTTCTTTAACTTGGTCATATTGGCCGTACTTGATTTGTATTTTTTACGCAAATACCTCTACAACAAGATTCAAGACTTGAGTAAAGTGATGAACTTGGTGAACATTACGTATTTTGTTGTATTGTTGCCGTTTGTTTTTAACATCTTTTTGAACACCGATGTGTTTGGGCCGCAACTCGACAATCAATTCTTCTTTATCGTCACAAATGCAACCTTGTTAGGCTTTAGTCTCATGTCCGTAACGATTATGGTGTTGTATTTCTTGAGTGCTCGAAGTCTTCATCTTGGGGGGTCTCAATCCGAAGAAGAAGATGACGATGCAGACGAACCAGGTCGTTTTGGACGGTTGTCACAGCGCGCGCTTGTTGGATTGTTTGCCGTTACCGCGGTGGTCTTGATTGCGGGGGCGTATTTCTTAACCGGAACAACCAACGACATTGCGATTCAAACCGGACTCAATGCGTCGTTTGTTGGGGCGTTGTTTTTAGGAATTGCAACGAGTTTACCAGAATTAGCGAGTGTGTATACACTTGTGAAACTTGGAAACTTCAATGCTGCTGCGGGTGGCATCATTGGAAGTAACATGTTTAACTTCACGATCATCGCAGTCGTCGATGCGTTTGTTGACGTCAACGTCATTAGCTTGATTACTGATGACCCACTTGTCTCATCGAATGCCTTAACCCTGCTTGTGCTTGGCTTGATCAATGGGATTATCTTACTGCTTGCGATGAACCGCAAAGTTCGTAAGAAACCAACACTGTTTTATGCCGTTCCAAGTGTCTTGATCATTACCAATTATTTGGCCTACTTGGTATTGTCCTTCGTCTAACAACAAACTGCTTCACCACCACGATTCCATCATGGTGGTTTTTATTTGGGCATGGATTGATTTACACGAACTTAACAGTAAAATTGGTACAATGGGGCATAGAGGATATCATGATAGGGATTATTGATTTGGGTTCAAACACAGCAAGAATGAACATTTATGATTTTGAAAACAAACAACTCTCGTTGGTGTTTTCTGAGAAAAAGACCATCGGACTTGCCTCCTACATCGACCAAGCAAATGTATTATCAAATGAAGGAATTGAGCGCGCCGTGTCCGTGATTAAGAAATTCAACAAACTTGCCAAACAGTTTCAACTAGATTCCTTACATGCGATCGCAACGGCAAGTTTACGCAATGCAGTCAACGCAAGTGAAGCATTAGCGCGTATCAACAACGAAACAAACATCAATATGAAAATTTTAACTGGACAAGAAGAAGCGATTGCCGACTTGCAAGGTGTGCGGTTGAGCATTCCATTTGATGATGGTGTGTTGCTTGATATTGGTGGTGGTTCGAGTGAACTTGTCGTCTATGCCAACCAAGAAATTCAATATGCGGATGCGATTCCAATGGGGAGCTTATCTTCGTATATGCGGTATGTGAAACGCGTTCTTCCCACCGACCAAGAAATGATGGTTATTGAAAACGAGATGATGCAGCAGTTACAAGTGATTCCGGTGACGATTCCTTCTGAATTCATGATTTATGGGGTTGGTGGAACGATTCGTGGAGCCAGAAAGCTTTACAATCATGTGCATGATTTAGAATCTAGTAATAACTATATGACGAAACATCGAATCGAAGAAATGGTGTCGTTACTATTAAACAATGAAAAATCTACCCAAGTCGATTTGATTCGAATCATTCCCGAACGAGTCCATACCCTCCTTCCTGGATTGGCCATCTTGCTTGCGGTGATGAAACGCTATGAACTCGAAGAAGTAACCGTCAATCATCAAGGGATTCGTGAAGGATATTTGATTCAACAATTAACTTAGAGGTCCTAGACCATGGCAGACAAAACCAAATACGTATTGCCGTATTCGATCAATCGAGACTTGAGTTGGTTAATGTTCAATCAACGAGTCTTAGATGAAGCGTCCGATCCAAACGTTCCTTTGTTTGAGCGGATTCGCTTTTTGTCGATTTGCAAAACGAATTTGGATGAATTTTTTATGATTCGTATCGGTAGTCAGTTTGACATTTTGAACGTCAAACCGGAGGCGATTGATTGGCGAAGTGGTCGTCCAATCATTGATATGATCCGATTGCTGTATCGTCGTTCGCAGCGGTTACTTGAACACTTGGATGAGGTGTATGTCACCTTGGTGGAAGAATGCAAAGCAGCGGGTATTCACGTGGCGGAACTCTCCACGTTAAACAAAGAAGAAAAACGTCAACTTCTGGACATCTTTCAGCAACAAATTGCTCCCATCTTGAGTCCACAAGTCATTGATGCGATGCATCCGTTTCCCCACATTCAAAACAACAAGATGCATGTAGGATTGGTCTTAAAACGCAAATCACGCCGCGTATTTGGAATCATTCCGGTCCCTGATTTGACGTCCAATTATGTAGAACTTTCAGGTTCCACTACCAAGTACGTTGCCTTGGAAGAAGTCGTGTTGTATTATTCTGACCACGTCTTTCATAACTACGACATTGAAGAACGAACGATCTTCCATTTGTATCGCAACGCGGACATCAACTTTGATGAAGAGTATTACGATGAGACCGTCAACTTGAAAGTCAAAATGAAACAATTGTTAAAAAAACGCAATCAATTGTTTCCCGTTCGAATTGATGTTTCGATTCCGACTTCTGCGAAGTTTATGCGATTTCTTGCGGCCAAAGTCAATGCGTCAAATTATCAGTTTTTGAAACGCCAAACCCCGCTTGCGGTTGATCATTTGCTGGAGTTGATTACCAAAGACGTCAAAAATGCATTCCCGCAACATCTGTTTGCGCCGGTGACACCGCGCTTGCCAGATTGGTTTGGTTCAACGACCTCAATGACAGAAACGCTGTTGCAACGGGATGTGTTGTTGCATTTTCCGTATGAATCGATGGAACCCTTCTTGCGACTAATTTATGAATCGGCCATGGACAAAAATGTCTTATCGATCAAGATTACGATTTATCGTTTGGCAAAAACCGCCAAATTGATTGAATACTTGTCGCTGGCCGCCGAACTTGGTAAAGAAGTGCTTGTAGTGATGGAATTACGAGCTCGATTTGATGAGCAAAACAACATTGACTGGTCGGAACGTTTGGAGCGTGCCGGCTGTAAAATTGTGTATGGCTTGGATGTCTTTAAGGTCCATTCAAAAATTTGTTTGATTACCCGCAAAGCCAAACAAGGATTGGTGATGATTACGCAAGTAGGCACTGGGAATTATAACGAGTCGACGGTCAGTCAATATACAGACTTTTCCTTGATGACTTCGCATTATGAGATTGGCTTAGATGCGGCGAAGTTCTTTACCAACATCTCCATTGGGGCGGCAGAGGGAACCTATAACCATTTGGTGGTTTCTCCGTTTCAAATCAAACAACAACTCTTACGCTTGATTGATGAACAAATCAAGCGTGGGTCGCAAGGCTACATTCGTTTCAAAATCAATGCGATTACCGACAAAGACTTGATTGTTGCGTTGGTCAACGCATCGCAAGCGGGCGTCGTGATTGAGATGATCACACGAAGCATTAGTTGTTTGCGTCCGCATGTGCGCGGTTGGACCGAGTCGATTCATGTGATTAGCTTAGTTGGTCGCTTTTTGGAACATGCGAGAGTGTACCAATTTGGTCAAGGTGATGAAGCATTACTTTATTTGAGTTCTGCGGATTTGATGACGCGCAACATGGAACGTCGAATTGAAGTAGCGATTCCAGTCTATGATTTGGACATCAAACGTCAGATTCAAGAAATCTTAACGTTACAGACTCTTGATAATGTCAAAGCTCGCTACATCAATTCCAAAGGCAAACACATGCCGGTTCCTTCCACAGCGCCAGCGTTTGATGCGCAAGAATCGTTTTTGCTTGGTAAGTACTAAACATTGCATCCAAACGCAAAAGCAAGTATAATCTATCTATTGACGTTGTCAAAGAAAGGAGTTTGACTATGGCATTTACATGGGCAGACATCTTATTAATTATTGTCTCCATCATATTAATTTCATTGGTCGTGGTGCAAGGGACCAAGGACGATATCGCGCAAGCGTTTAGTGGCGAAAAATCCGAATTGTTTTCCAATAAGAAGGAACGAGGCTTTGAATTATGGATGAGCCGAATCACTTATGGAACGACAGGATTGTTCTTGCTGCTGGCATTCCTTGCAGCATTTATCGTTGACCGCGGATTCTTAAGCTAACCAAGCACCTGAAAGGTGCTTTTTTTATCTCATGAATGAGCAATTACGTCGTAAAATCACTGATTACACAACCTTAGAAGAACTCAAACAAGAGTTCGTTTTTGACGCGGAGAGCTTAAAAACCTTAATCAAAGACTTGGTGGAACTTGAAGATGCTGGCATCATTGTCCAAGTCAATGATGGCTATGACATCGCCGCCAATCAAAATGTGTATGCAGGAACGTTATCGATCAATAAAAAAGGCTTTGGCTTTGTCTACATCGAATCATTCGATGATGAAGTCTTTATTCCTGAGCGTGAACTGCATGCAAGTTTGGACCGCGACGAAGTCTTGGTTCAACTGGTGATGGAAGAAGGCGTTCGACTCGCTGCCAAATTCATCAAAACATTAAAACGACCGCACCCGGTGGTGGTGGGGGTTGTCCAAGGTCGCTTTGTCATTCCTGATGTTGGGGTCATACCACGCATCAAACTGACGAAGATGGACCATGCCAAAGACAACTTGAAAGTTCAAGTATTGATTACCAATGTCTACTCCCATCGCTTTGAGGGCCATATTACGGAAGTGATTGGTGAACAAGACGCGATTGGAATGGACATTACGAGTACCGCCGTACGATTCAACTTTCCGCTTCATCATTCCAAGGAAGCGATTGATCAAGCCAATGCCGCGCGGATGAGTGATCAACCGCATCGCAAAGACATTCGAGCGATGGACTTGGTGACAATTGATGGCGCAGATGCGAAAGACTTTGACGATGCCGTATATGCCAAAAAACTAGACCACGGATATGAAGTCACGGTGGCGATCGCGGACGTTGCCGAATTTGTCAAAGAACAATCTCCGTTAGACAAAGAAGCGTATGCGCGGGGCACATCGGTGTACTTGGCCGACCGTGTCATTCCGATGTTACCCGAAGCCTTAAGCAATGAATTATGTAGTTTAAAACCAAGTGAAGACCGCTTTTGTTTGTGTGTCACGATGACTCTAGACGACAAAGGGTATTTACTTTCTTATGAAACCTACGAAGGCTTGATGAACTCGAGTCGTCGTTTGACCTACCAAGAGGTGAATCAATGGTTGGACCATCGTCAAACCCTCGATGACCCAGTGATTGAAGCGATGGTCGATGTGTTGGCTGAGGTCGCACAGCGCCGCACAAAAATTCGTCATCAACGCGGTGCGTTGTTTTTTTCCACCAACGAAAGCAAGCTTGTTTTAGATGATGCGGGAAAACCAACGAACGTGTATCTCGTTCAGCGTGGTCCAGGCGAATTATTGGTCGAAGAATTGATGTTGCTTGCGAACGAAACCGTGGCGGAACATTTGACACGACTTCGTATGCCAATCTTATACCGAACGCACGATGACCCCGACCCCACGAAGTTAATGACGTTGATTAAATTTATTCGCATGCGTGGCTTTGGTGTCAAAGGCACCAAAGACAAAGTCCATGTCAAAGAACTCCAACAAGTCCTGGAACGCATCGCGGACCACCCTGGTGGGGCGGCGATCAGTAGTTTGATGATTCGCTCGATGGCCAAAGCCAAATACGAACCTGTGCACAAGCCGCATTACGGATTAGCAAGCAAGACGTATGCGCACTTTACTTCGCCGATTCGTCGCTACCCAGATTTGATTGTTCATCGTCATTTGAAGCAAGTACTAAGGAATGGTGTACCCAATCAAGAAACGATCGAACGGTTGCAAGAAACGCTAGTGAAAACCGGACTACAATCAAGCAAAAAAGAGCGAGATGCGATTTCGTGCGAACGGGACGTGACGCAAATGAAGATGGCCGAATACATGGAAGGCTTCATTGGCAAACACTACGATGGAGTCATCTCTGGCGTGACGAACTTTGGGATGTTTGTTGAACTGGCGAATGGGATCGAAGGGTTGGTTCGCAAAGAAGACATGAAAGATGACCAATACCGCTTTGACGGAGAGCGTTTTATGCTTCTCGGACGTCGTTTAAAAAGAGTGTATACTATTGGTGACAAGGTCAAAGTGACTTGTGTCAATGCGTCCAAGGCGTCATCACGAATTGATTTTGCCTTACGAGTGAAAGGAGCGTCCAATGCCTCGCCACGGCGAACACATCGTCGCAAGAAACAAAAAGGCACTGCATGATTTCTTCATTGAAGAAACGTTTGAAGCAGGGCTTGTTTTGCGTGGCACGGAAATCAAGAGCATTCGCTTGGGCAATATTCAGTTAAAAGAGAGCTATGCCCGCATTCGTGATGGAGAATGTTTCATCATCGGGATGCATATTTCACCGTTTGAACAAGGCAACATTCACAACCATGACCCCCTTCGGGACAAAAAGGTCTTGTTGCACAAGCAACAAATCCGTAAAATAGAAGCACGCTTGCAAAAGGAAGGAGTCACACTCGTTCCGTTAAACATCAAACTCAAGGATGGGTTTGCCAAATGCGATTTAGGCATCGCCAAAGGGAAACAACTCCACGACAAACGAGAAGACTTGAAACAAAAACAAGCCAAGCGGGAAATGGCATCTGCGTTAAAACACCGATATTAGGGGTTGTTACGGATTCGACAGAGTCGTTGAACTTGTAGTAGCATGTCTAGGTTGCGCTAGTCAAAACGCCGAGGATTCCATAACTGGAAACCAAAACTTAAATCCTGTCTACGCTTAATATAAACTAGCGAGACCCGTTCCTTCTTGGACGCCTATAAAAGAAGTCGAACGAAGCCCATAGGCTAGAGGCGTAATATGCCGCCTGAATGTTGGGCCTTGAAGTTGATCAGGATCGCGTTGCTTGTTGGCCGTCGTTGCCCAAGAGCATCGTTAAACCAATGCCACGACTAAACATGTAGAAGCTGCTTGAACAATACCTTTGGACGTGGGTTCGACTCCCACCAACTCCACCAGGTCATTCAAAGATCATCGATTGGATGATCTTTTTTTATATCATAATGATGGACCTATTATACCGATAACGGTATAATAGGTAGTGGAGGGACGCCGATGAAATATCTAACGACGAAAGAAATCGCATCGAAGTGGAATGTGAATGATCGACGAGTTCGCGTGTTGTGTGAAGAAGGTAGAATCGAAGGCGCCTTCAAAGCAGGAAAGACGTGGATGATTGCTGAGGATGCAACCAAACCCTATGATGCAAGAACATCGATTAAAAAAACGTACCTTGGATTGGCGTATGACTTTTCTGACATCGACCGGTTGAAACAAGAGATTGATCAACATCGACCTCTAACGGCCCATGTTACAAGGTCCCTTCGTGAAAAACTAATTGTTGATTGGACGTATCATTCCAATGCCATTGAGGGAAACACGTTAACGTTAACGGAAACGAAGGTCGTCTTAGAAGGGATTACCATTGGTGGGAAAAGTGTGATTGAACACTTGGAAGCGATCAATCACAAGCATGCGATTGAATACATCGAGAGCATCATCCATCAAGACATCGACATTACACCAAACGTGCTTCGAAGCATCCATCGATTGATTTTAAAAGACATCGACGATGACAATGCGGGCTCATACCGCAAGGCAAACGTCATCATTAGTGGAGCAACCCATATTCCCCCAAACCATCTCCTTGTTCCCGATTTCATGCAGAAGATGTTTGCGGAGTATACAAAAGAATGGAGCCAGTATCATCCAGTGATTCAAGCTTGTCTTTTGCATGGTGAATTTGTCAAGGTTCATCCCTTTATTGATGGTAATGGGCGAACGGCGAGACTGCTTCTCAATCTTGCATTGATGAAACATGGCTATCCACCGATTGTGATCACAAAACACAGTCGATTGGACTATTATGACGCACTCGATACAGCGCATACGACGTTGGATTATTCGAAATTTATCAAACTAGTCTCAAGCTTTCTTGTTGAATCTGAATTACTGTGGCTGCAAATCATTGGCTGACATTTCCATTGGACGTGGGGTCGACTCCGTCCACCAAGGACCATTCAAAGATCATCCATCGGATGATCTTTTTAAATACCATCGATATACCTTGTTATAGTAGTAGCATTTAACGGTTTGTGAATGAACACTGTGTTTCCAAG
>JAGYLA010000050.1 GCA_018401215.1 Bacilli bacterium
TTTGTACCGAGGGTATTTTGGAATTCAAGAACTCGATCCAAATGGCTTGGAGACGAAAAAGGGTACAAAGAGTGGAAATTGTGTGCGATCATGTGATCTGCAAGCGGAGTTTTACGACGTAATCTTTGCGATTATCAAGCAAAAGATCATTGAGTTAGTCGGAAAGAAAGCGGCGAAGACGTTGGCGCGAAGCGTTGTTTTATCACTTTGCGATGGTCCGTTGCCAATTGGCGAAATCGTCTCAGTGGCGTGGGGTGCATGGGACATTTATCAAACGGTCAGTGAGGTTGGGCAATTGATGGAAATGTTCGATGAAATGAGAAGGGCAGTCCAGTCGAATTTGACTCGCAAGTTGAACATCCTGGAAGAGTGTTTGGAGGCAGATGTTGCTTGCTGCTCGAAGGTAAAGTCTCTGATCCGAGAGTTTGCAAAGCAGTTCGGTGACATTCGTCACAATTCGCCAGTACATTATAAGAAACGGTTGAAAATCACACTTGGTGATAAGGTAGATGACATGTTCGAAATTGCAAAATCGTGTTGCGATATGTCGCCGTGCCGAAAAGCAACTAGAAATCAAAGAGAATATGTTTTTCAGAGGAATCGGAACATGAATGGCGGGCGACTTCAATGTGAGCACTCGGACGCGCGTGTATGTAGAAAGTCTGGCCAGCCGAATAGTATTGAATTAGATCACGATCCGGTTCCATGGCGAGACGGTGGACTCACTATTACCGACAACTTGAAAGTATCAAGCCGGACGATAAACCGAGCCGATAAGCATCATTGAAGCTACAAAAATATTGAGGTTAGTTGCGTGGCGAAGCGAAAGAAACGTTTCAGCATTGTAGACGTCGAGGCTTTGATCCAACGAGTCTTGCCGCTTGAGTTGCGAATCGACGAAGCTGAAATGGGGGAATGGACCTTGCCAACGTCTGTTAGTGATGTTCCAGTCCCGGAGGAATTGATGATACCGATTTTCGAAATTCGATTGCCTTTCAAGTTTCGAACTCAGTTGCGAAGCAAGTTTCCGATCGATACTGGAGTCATAATGCTTGATACGTTTGAGCAGTCGAAGGGTTCTGGACCTCTGACTTTGGGTAATTTAAAGTCAGGCGTGTTTTTGTCTTGTCCCAAATGGAGCGAGTTTAGTATCAACGAACGGTCACTTGAAATATCAGAGCCACTCGCTGAATTGTTGTCTGGATTAGGCAACTCCGAATTTTGGACTTGCTTTAATCTATTTCGCGATCGTATTCGATCCGAGATCGTTGATCGACTCCAGTCTCCTTTGCTGGTTTTGGACGAGTTGAAAACCCGTTTCGAATTCGACTATAGGAGTTGGGTTTCCGAGTGGAAACTTGTGCAGTCGAAAGGTAAGAGTTGGTTCAAGAATACCCCGTGAATAACCTCGATTCAGAGAATTAGGCCGGGAA
>JAGYLA010000051.1 GCA_018401215.1 Bacilli bacterium
ATTCAACAACGAATAAAATGGATTGGGAATACGCTCCTTCACTCGAGGGAACGGACCACATACAATTGAAAGAGAAATACGATTTGTACATAGGAGGGAAATTCGTAAAACCTTCTTCAGGAAAGTATTTTGCGACAACGAATCCAGCGACTGGAGAGAAACTGGCAGATGTTGCCTATGGAAACGAGGCTGATGTCGATAAAGCAGTCAAAGCGGCTCGTAAAGCATATACTGAAGTCTGGTCGAAGTTGAGTGGAAAGGAACGCGGGAAGTACATTTATCGCATTGCACGCATCATGCAGGAACGAGCAAGAGAGTTAGCCGTTATCGAAACACTGGATGCTGGAAAGGTCATTCGTGAATCTCGTGACGTGGACGTTCCCTTGGCATGCAATCATTTCTTCTATTATGCTGGCTGGGCTGATAAGTTAGAATATGCATTTCCAAATAGAAAAATCGAATCTCTTGGAGTCGCAGGACAGATAATTCCTTGGAATTTCCCGATTCTGATGGCGTCTTGGAAAATAGCTCCAGCACTTGCTGCGGGAAATACAGTGGTATTAAAACCTGCAGAAACGACACCATTAACCGCACTTAAACTGGCTGAAATTTTTCATGATGCTGGTTTGCCTCCAGGGGTTGTGAACATTGTCACTGGTTATGGAGATACTGGTGCGGCAATTGTCAATCATGCGGATGTCGATAAAATAGCATTTACTGGATCCACTGGAGTCGGGAAGATTATCCAAAAAGCGATTGCGGGTACAAATAAGAAAGCAACATTAGAGTTAGGTGGAAAATCAGCCAATATCATCATGGACGATGCACCAATTGATCAAGCGGTAGAGGGAATTATCAATGGTATTTTCTTTAATCAAGGTCATGTATGTTGTGCGGGATCTCGGTTGTTTGTCCAAGAGAACGTTGCCGAAGAAGTAATTAAAAAGCTAAAACGACGAATGGACACGCTCATCGTTGGAAACCCATTGGATAAAAACACGGATGTTGGTGCAATCAACTCGAAAGAGCAATTGGCGACTATCCAAAAGTATATCAAGTTGGGTATAAGCGAAGGAGCGAACATGCACCAGTCAAAAGCGAAAATTCCAACGAGCGGATATTACTGCGCTCCAACAATTTTTACGGATGTTGCTCAGTCAAGTACAATTGTGCAAGAAGAAATATTTGGACCGGTATTGACTATCCAAACGTTTAGAACCGTAGATGAAGTGATTCAAAAAGCGAATAACACACCATTCGGACTAGCGGCGGGAGTATGGAGCGATAAAGGTTCACGCGTTTTTAACTTGACAAGTAAATTAAAAGCAGGAGTTGTTTGGGCAAATACGTACAATAAATTCGATCCGACATCACCATT
>JAGYLA010000052.1 GCA_018401215.1 Bacilli bacterium
ATCCCCAAAGTTACGAGGTAAAGTTTTTTCTACCGCATACTTTGCATAATGGAATTCCATTTGGCGAAGCATTTTTAATAATAGTTTATCATAATAAGCATCAGGCTTAATCGTGTAAGTTCCGACTTGTCCCTGATTGGTCCCAACTCCACCGTTATATTGAATCGCGGTGTTTGGGCTTCCTTGAATTGCCATAATTTAATCTCCTTATAAGTTTAAGTCTTTGAGTAAGGAGTCAATTTCTTTATCCCATTGTTCGTCGTCAGTAATCACTGGTTCACGGCCTTTTGTGCCGGTTTGACCCGTCGAAGTCTTGCTTCGTTTTTTTGTGGTTTCCAATTGTTTCTGACGACCTTTATTAATGGCTTCGTCGTAATTGACTGCTCGGTAAGCAAATTCTAACAAGTTTGGATTCTTAATAATGTCTAACCCCATTTTTGCCGATTCTTCAAAGAGTGTAATCATTTGGCCTTCGCTAAGTTTGTACTTGCTTGCCAATGCATCTGCTTTGATGTTAAACACTTCACGGTCTTTGGTTTCTTCGACCTGTTGAAGTTTTGCTTCCATGTCTCGCATTTTGCGGACTTGGTCTTCGGTCAATCCTTGTTCTTCTGCTTCTTTTTTGATTTGATCTTTTTCAAATCGTTCGACGAGTTGCTCTTTGGTCAACCCGTATTGTTTGGCGAGTTCCTTAATAAATTTATCGGACTCCGCTAATTCATCCCGTTCTTGTCGCAAGCGACGGAATGCTTCGTTTCGTTTATGGACATCATCGCTTTGTAAATCAGCGAGTTCTTCGTCATCTTCTTCGTCATCTTCCAATACATCAGCTTCATCGTCTTCGTCGACTTCTTCCTCGTCTTCTTCGTCGAGTACTTCATCGTCTTCTAACTCTTCGTCGTCTGTATCCAAATCTTCTTCCGGTTCATCGACCGAATCTTCAGGTTGATCTTCAACCTCGTTGGCGAATTCTTCATCCAATTCTTCGACAATTGCATTGATGTCAAAAACTTTTTGTTCTTTTTCCATGTTTTCTCCTTCGTCTTGAGTATCTACCCTTGTCGACGACACAAGGAAGATTGAACTCCTGCATACTCTGCTTTACTTGGTTTGGACACCAAAGGCCTTCAATCTTATTATACAAATTTTTTTATTATTTTACAAGCAGAATTTGTGCTATGTGTTCATAGGTTGCGATGGTTGTCCTGGCATGCCTTGTTGTCTTCGTTGGACATCACCCATTGCTGGGCCTTCGCTGTTCATCATACTGTAAATCAACTGAGCCACAACTTCCGCAGGTTGACCTGCTTGTACGGCTTGCATGACGGCTTGTGCCATCTGAGCTGCTTGCTCGTAATCTTGT
>JAGYLA010000053.1 GCA_018401215.1 Bacilli bacterium
ACCGAACAATTGATTCAAGATGCGATTGAGAAAGTCTTAAAGGGACGAACATCGATCTTGATTGCACACCGCTTGTCGACCATCGTAAAAGCAGATAAGATAATAGTGTTAAAGAAAGGTGTCATAACCGAACAAGGCACCCACAAAGAACTTCTCGCGCAAAAAGGATATTATTATAATCTGTATATGAATCAGTTCAAAGACGAGAAGATGAAGGAAGTCCTCTAATGCAAGCATTGCTTCAATTACATAAAACCAAAAAAGGATTATGGATCAATGCAGGATTCTTCGCAGCGTTCTTGTTGATTTATGTCTTGCTCGACATTAACGGCAACGAAGGGTATGCAAACTTACTTGCGTTAGAAGGAATGACCACGCTCGTGTTGCATTTGATTATGACCTTACTCCTTGCGATTGCCTCAAGCATTGTTATTACATGGAGTTACTTGAGTGTGCAACTGTTTAAAAGAGACGTTGCCGCAACCAACATTCCGTTCTTGGGCGTTGCGATTGGGTTTTTCACCTTTGGTTGTACACCATGTGTAGTTGCCTTCTTAAGTATCTTTGGCATTACCTTTGTGCCGTTGTTACTGCCAATGGCGAACTTGCTATTCAAAGTCTTGGTGTTCTTGTTGATTATCGCCTCAGGCGCCATTACTTACTATTACGTGCAAAAGGGATGTAACATCGACCCTGTCCAACAATCCTAAGCGGCCAATTGGTCGCTTTTTTCTTATCTCACACAAGGAATGAGCGTTTAGGGTAGATAATTTCACTGTGGTTTACTATAATTTATATACTATTTGAAAAATCAACGAAGGAGGCCAAGGATGAAGACGCTATTGATGACGGTATTAGTGCTCGTACTAGCGAGCTGTTCCGCTTTGAATCAAGAAGAACCGATCGAAGACGTTGTCGAAGAGATTGTCATCGATGAAGAGTTTTTGGCTGTATACTCCTTATTTTTAGCGACCACGAATGAAATTGTTTCATACGATGAGTGGTTGGCATCGATCAAAGGTGAAGATGGCGTCGATGGGGCTGATGGGCGAGCGACTGAGTTTAATGTGTCGTCAACCCACTTGCAGTGGCGTTATGTTGGGGAATCAACATGGCGTAACATGATTAGCTTGTCAATGATTACTGGACCCGCTGGACCGGCCGGTGAAACAGGACCAAGAGGATTTAGTGGTTCGAGTGGACCAGCAGGTGCTCAAGGAGCGCAAGGACCACAAGGAATTCAAGGGCCGCAGGGGATTCAAGGCCCAGCTGGTGAAGACGGTGTGTTTGTTATTTTTGATTACACATCGGGTGTAGCTCAGTGGCGCTACAGCAAT
>JAGYLA010000054.1 GCA_018401215.1 Bacilli bacterium
TCTGATTTCCTAAACGGACTCGGCTATAAGAAAGCCAATGAAAAAGCCATAGAAGAACTCGAAAAAATCGGTCAAGGTACCGGAAAAATAAATTACCGATTGCGCGATGCGGTGTTTAGCCGCCAGCGATACTGGGGTGAGCCATTTCCCGTATATTACGTGAACGGAATCCCAAAAACCATCGACCCCGAGCACTTACCCATACAATTGCCCGAAGTGGAAAAATACCTCCCCACCGAAGACGGACAACCACCTTTGGGTCGCGCTGATGTCTGGGCGTGGGATGCTGAAAAGCATGCAGTTGTGAGCAAAGAGTTGATAGACAATGAAACCATATTTCCTTTGGAACTCAATACTATGCCCGGTTGGGCCGGTAGTAGCTGGTATTTATTCCGGTATATGGATGCGCAAAACAACGACGAATTTGCAAGTCAAGAGGCCCTGGACTATTGGCAAAATGTCGATTTATACATCGGCGGTAGCGAGCACGCAACCGGTCACTTGTTATACTCCCGTTTCTGGACTAAGTTTTTATATGACCGCCAATTTTTGAAAGTGGATGAGCCTTTTAAAAAGTTGATTAACCAAGGGATGATTTTGGGGGAGAGTGCTTTTGTGTATGTTTTACAGCCAAAACTAATCAGTCCAAAAGGCAATGACGATATTAATGTAAATGCTCAAGTACTAATCAGTAGAGATCATTATGAAGAAATAAATGCTGGTGGCAGTATTGAATCACTTCCAAAACCATTATATGATTTTGTGTTTGAGAATGTCAAACACTTTCAAGAATATAACGTCAGGACTCAAGATTATAAAATAAATTTTGTTTGTTTCAAATCAGCAATTCATGTTGATTATGTCAATATTTCTAACGAGATCAATTTAAACGATTTTAGTGAAGATGAAAGATATAAAGCGTTACAAAATGCAAGTTATTTTGATGGAGAAAAAGTAATTTATAATCAAGATGTAAAAGTTGTTCGCGAAGTCGAAAAAATGTCCAAGTCCAAATACAACGTCGTTAACCCGGACGACATTTGCGACCAGTATGGTGCAGACACTTTGCGTATGTATGAAATGTTCCTCGGTCCGCTGGAGCAGGCCAAACCGTGGAACATGGCCGGCATCACCGGAGTGCACAGCTTTTTGAAAAAATTCTGGAAACTCTATCACACTTCCCCCGGCTTCGACTCCGCTCAGCCACCGGGGGAGGATTTTTATGTTAGTGAAAATCAAGCATCCAAAGACAGTTTAAAGACCCTGCATAAAACTATTAAAAAG
>JAGYLA010000055.1 GCA_018401215.1 Bacilli bacterium
GCTTTTGTTTTGAATGTTAGTTTGATTTGGTAATGTTGACAACAAAGGATTCGTCAAAGCCTTCGGTGACACGAATCAAGAAACCAGCGACATGAAGTTCATCGCCCACGTTCAATAGTCCATCATAGAAATACGGGTCTGTGCTTCCTAATTTGGGATAAATTTGGACAGGTCCTTCGCCCGAGGGAATCGAACTATCGACGGTGTAAATTAAAACACCATAGCAGCGATTACAAAATTCCCCTTGAAGCTTGGGTTCAACGACCAATGCTTGCGTCGACCCAAATGGAACAACGACCATTGCTTGCGTATTTGGTAATGATTGATTGCCGATGTTGACTTCAAGTTCACCAAGCATCTCTCCAGGAACACAAGCGACATCCGTATCATCCAGCCAACCGAGTAAATATCGATGCCATTCTAAGAGTTCAAGAAATCGTCCGTCCAAGAAGCCCATGATGTCAAACCCACCGACAAATCGATGATATTGATCGTAATCTTCTTGGAAGGTATAATCGTACAAATCCGCCAAACCAATCAAATGACCAATCTCATGCGTCAAGACCAACCCGGGAACCAACCAATCTTCGGCGTTGCGTCCAAGTATGGTTGCGTTATACAAATTTCCTTCCTCGGTCACATAGGGAAAATCAGACGCCGTGGGAAGGGCCGGGGTTCGGTCCGCGAGTTCATAAGGAACGGTTGGATTGATCACAAACACCAAAAAATCAACCGCACTAAAATCAACCGCATCATCAACCAATTCAATGGTTTCAAACATCATATCAAACATGCGGTCTTCTACTTCTGAAGACCCCAATCGGTACGATTCCAACGTTCCTGTTAAGGAGACCACCTCAGGAAACACGTCAAACTGCATTGTCAAAGAAGAGTCCGACATCAATCCATAGTAATTGGTTGCACTTGACCCATACGGTTCAAAATGGACGTTCATTTGATTGGTGGTCCAATTCAATCGATAGTTACTAAAGTCCACATAAAAGACCATTGCATTGGCTTCACCAATGCGAGGAATGCGTTCAGCTTTCATTGGAAAGCCAATCACGACATCGGGTTGTCCTGCTTGGTCTGGTAAGCGACAAACATCCATTGCGGGAACAAGCAACTCTTGGCCCAATAACGTACGACTTGGATCAAACACGTTCACAGACGGTGCGACCACCTCAGGAGCAACCGCCTCTGGCTCCACCTCTACGGGAGTAGTTACTTCCGCAGTCGGTGCTTCGGGAGTGACAGTCTCTGTGGTGCATGCACTTAG
>JAGYLA010000056.1 GCA_018401215.1 Bacilli bacterium
GTATTGAGCTCGAAAACAACGCCGTGGTCGCCGACCCTCGCAATCACCGTCAACCACTTGTTTGTCCCAACATCATTGCCGTTGGCTCATTGAAGCAAGCTTACAAAGGTGCTGACGTACTCTTGCACGCATTAGCCGAATGTCGCAACCGCGGTACAAACGCCTCGCTTACCTGGATCGGAGGAGGAGGACTTTTGGACGAGATGAACAGTCTCGCAAAACGCCTTAAACTTTCCGAGAATGTCAATTTTCTTGGTCATATCGCTGAGAAAGCAACGGTGCAGCAATGCTTAGATAATGCTGACTTATTTGTCCTACCTTCACGACAAGAAGGCTTGCCTCGTGCCACCATAGAAGCAATGGCTCGCGCACTTCCATGTTTGGGCACAAATGTTGGTGGATTTTCCGAACTATTAGAAGCGTCTTACCTCGTCCCGCCAAATGATGCACACGCATTGGCCGATTGTATTCAGTCCGTTATCGCATCACCCGAAACGCTTAATCAAATGTCCGCACAAAACTTAAAACGCTCACGCGACTACTTGAGCTCAAATCTGAGGCAACGTCGGCAGGCACATTACCATTATTTGCAGGGACAAACCACTCAATACCACCTCGGCATGCCCAATCACACCAACAATCAAGAGTAGATAACCATTGAACGACGGAAACACCAATCTACGTAACCACGTTTATCAGTCGCCACCGCATCCGAGAACCAACTCGAGCCTGGCAACGTACCTAAACATAACCAAAACGACCGCACGGTTTTGCTGGGAAGCGCTTCGTCACGCGGGGAATCCGCTTGCATTGCGTATGTTCTGGTCCAAGGGCTTTCGAATGGGGCATGGCAACTTTGGCGATGTTCTTGGGTGTGAAATTTTATCGTACTATGGTTTAACACCAATCTGGGCACCACCTATCGCGTGTCAGATGATTAGTGTGGGAAGTATTATCCAAAACGTTCCAAATCAATACAAAGGTTTTGTATTGGGATCGGGCCTGATCCGGAATATCCCATATCCTCTCCCTGAAGCCAAGATTTTGGCTGTTAGAGGAGCAATGACGAGGGACTTGGTTGGCGCCGTGCCACAAACGCAACTTGGTGACCTTGGTTTATTAGTGCCTTATGTCTACTCGGTCAGTCGCACGCCCTCAAAGTATCGCCTGGGTATAATTCCTCACTATCGGGATGTCGATGACCCCGCAATATGCAAACTATTTAACCGATTCCCAG
>JAGYLA010000057.1 GCA_018401215.1 Bacilli bacterium
ATCATCCCAGGCTTCTTGACCAAAGACGGTCAACCTCTTGGTCCCTTTGGAATCATGGGGGGATACACCCAACCCCAAGCGCACTTGCAAGTGGTGATGCATTTAATCGATCATGCAATGCATCCGCAAGCCGCTCTCGATGCGCCTCGCTGGCAGTGGATGCAGGATTTGACGATTCATGTCGAACCCCAGTTTCCACTTGCGTGGATTGAGGCACTGCGTGCCAAAGGCCATGATGTGGTTGTCTTGGAAGAATCATTGACCTTTGGCCGTGGTCAAGTCATTTTACGGCTTAGTGATGCGACATATGTTGCTGGCAGTGAAAGTCGCGCCGAAGGAATTGCGGCATTTTATTAACAACGAATTTACGAAAAAAAATATTAATAGTGAATCGTCAAGCAACACGCGAAATATACGAACTCCAAAATTTTGGTAGCACTTTCATTCGGTTTTTTTGTCGCAAAACTGTCTGAATGTTTGCTAAGATAAGTTGTCAGATAAAATAACAATTCGAGGTCAGCTGTGAACATCAAATTGTCCAATCTAACGAAAACCTTTCAACAAAAAAAACAATCAGACGTCGTTGCGGTAAACGCAATGAACCTTACTATCCCCTCAGGCACTTTAGTTGGATTACTTGGACCCTCTGGGTGCGGAAAATCGACGACCCTATACATGATTTCTGGTCTTTTGGCACCCACCGAAGGATCGATTTTTTTTGGTGATGAAGATGTAACGGCAGTTCCACCCGAACAACGCGGAATTGGCTTGGTCTTTCAAAATTATGCCTTATATCCACACATGACGGTTCGTCGTAACATCTCGTTTCCGTTAGAAAACTCCAAAGAAATTAAAGCGATGTATCCCAACCGCAAAGAACGCAAAGAATACATCGAACAAACCGTGCTAGAAACCGCACGGATTGTCAAAACCGAGGACTTGCTGAATCGTAAACCTGGTCAATTGTCAGGCGGTCAGCAACAACGTGTCGCAATTGCCCGTGCTCTTGCGAAAAAACCAAAGGTGTTATTACTGGATGAACCACTTTCAAATTTAGATGCGCGTTTGCGCTTAGAAACGCGTGAAGAAATCAAGCGCATTCAACGAGAAACCAAAGTCACGACCATCTTTGTGACGCACGATCAAGAAGAGGCGATGAGTATTTCGGATTCGATCGTCGTGATGAAAGATGGCGTCA
>JAGYLA010000058.1 GCA_018401215.1 Bacilli bacterium
TTCCATCAAATAAAATCGTTTGGTCCAAATAGATGATTCGAGAGGCATTGTCGGTATGCGATGCCACATCATGCGACACGATAATCACAGTCGTTCCTTGTTCATGAATCGATTGAATCAACGGATAAAATTCTTCTCGCATCGTTGGGTCTAGCGCTGACGTTGGTTCATCTAAGATTAAGACATCAGGACTAGCAACCATTGCCCGAGCAAGCAAGACCCGCTGGGCTTGCCCGCCTGAGAGTAAGCCAATGCGTTGGTATTGAATCGACTCAATATGCAATAATTTGACACAATGATCAATTTGTTGTTGTTCCAGCGGCGTTGGTTTAGAAAACATTTTAGTTTTGGGTAAGCCCATTCGAATGATTTCTTCGACCGTCGCGGGAAAGTGACGGTCTTTGTTTGAGGTGGTTTGTGGCAAGTATCCGATTTGAACGGGTTGGTGTTGTACGTCACCACTAGAGGCTTGCATGATGCCCATCATGATTTTAATTAGTGTGGATTTGCCGCCCCCATTTGGTCCAACAATAAAGATTTTTTCGCCAGCGCCAATACGAAAAGAAACATCCCGCAAGGCGGTCTGTTTCCCAAAGTGTTTGGATACGTCATTGAATTCAAAAAAGTTAGTTAGTGACATTCAATCCTCGTTTGATTCGTTCTAGGTTTAAATACAACATATCAAGCAATGTAACTCCTTCATTATACAACTCTTCTGTGGTGTTTTCGCCGGTAAATAAGTAGACGATTTCAGCCCCAGTTTCTTGAGCAATGACTGAAGCAACGCGAGGATTAATGAATTCTTCGGCAAAAATAACAGATGATCCTGCAGCACTCATTGTTCGAATCAATTCCGCACGGGCTTGTGGGGATGGTTCTAATTCTGTGGAGAATCCGGCATAAGGAGTCATGTATTCCAACCCAAAATGAGCCGCAAAATACCCAAAGGCATTGTGTCCACCATGAATCAATGTTCGTGTTTGTGCGTTTGATAACGCTTCAAACACGTCCGCTTCGTATTGTTCAATGGCCTCTAAATAAACAGCTAAATTACTTTGGATACTTTGAGCTTGTTCTGGCAACAATTCAATCAACGTTGCGGCAATGGCTTCTGCCATTTCCTCTAAATTATGAGGATCTAACCAGTAATGGGGATCAAAGTCTCCATGGTCATGATCATCATGATCATC
>JAGYLA010000059.1 GCA_018401215.1 Bacilli bacterium
TATGCGATTAACGCTCAGTCATTTACTAATTCTACTACTCTTACAGGGAACACGTTCAATAGTGGCGGTTGTGTTGGTGTTACAGACATGAATGATGACGGATTGGATGACATTATCGTTCTACACAACGCACGCTTTTTAAAGATTCTCTATCAAACAGCCAACGGTTACGAGTTGTCTGAATTGAACACCGTAAGTGGTTCAAGTCAATGGGGCATGGCGATCGGTGACATTGCAAATGATGGGCATCGCGACGTGCTTTGTGGCGGCAATTTTGATGGCACACACTTCGTGCAAATCAATGCGCAAGGTGAATCTGACATGATCAACTTGGCCAATGGAAGTTTATTTATGCAAGGTTGCAATGTTGTCGACATCGACAACGATGGCCACCTCGATTTCTTCGCTTGTCACGATGTGGGTTTATCTCGTATGTGGCAGAATGATGGTACGGGCAACTTGAATCCGGGCAACGACCTAATTGACCTCACCAACTATGACCCAGGAACTTTTACCAATACCGACCATTCGGGAAACTACGGCAGTGTTTGGTCAGACATCGATGATGATGGTGACTTGGACCTTGTGATTGCTAAATGTCGTCAAGGTGTAACAAATCCCCTCGATCCGCGTCGTATTAATCAAGCATGGATCAATGACGGTGAGAATAACTACAGTGAAGATGGGCTCGATCGCGGGTTGGTTCTTTATGAGCAATCATGGACGGCAGACTTTGCTGATGTCAACAACGATGGTTATTTCGATTGCCTCATTACGAATCACAGCAATACATTGAAGCTACTTATGAACGATGGTACAGGTCATTTTACCGATGTCACCGCAGCAGCGGGATTGGGTGTGAGCGGATTCTTTCTTCAAGCGAAATTGGCCGACTTTGACAACGATGGGTTTGTCGACTTAATCTATTCAGGGGGGACTCACCGTTATTATAAAAATAATGGAGATGGCACGTTCACTCATTTGACGAATATGTTCCCCTATTCAGATACCATGCACAGCTTTGGGATCGGCGATTTGAATCAAGACGGGTTTCTTGACGTTTATGCAAGCTATGGCAATTCGTATGTGAGTTCAGATGCCAATAGCCCTGATATTTTGTGGACAAACAACGGCAAT
>JAGYLA010000006.1 GCA_018401215.1 Bacilli bacterium
TGAACAAATCACGAACTTCGGATTGACCGGATACTTGTTCAACCATCACAGGCGCAAGCATGCCGCTCATGCCTAGTTCTAGTTCTTCAAGCATTTTATAAATGATGTTGTGCAAAAGAATTTCTACACCTTGTTCTTTTGCTTCATGACGAACCGCTGCGGTAGGTCGAACGTTGAAGCCAATCACAATTGCTCCACTTGCTTGGGCAAGGGACAAATCGGTTTCGGTAATGGTCCCAACGCCAGAGCGGACCAAATCAATCGTCACGCCCTTAACAGCCAAGTTCATCACTGCCCCTTTGACTGCTTCCAAGCTACCTTGAACATCGGCTTTTAAAATAATCGGTAATGTATGGTGTTCGCCCTCTTCTAACCCATCAAACATCGTTTCCAAACGGGTAGCATTTGAGGTTGAGTTTTCTGCTTTCCATACCGCAAATGCACGGTCTTCAGCCACGCGGCGAGCTTCTTTTTCGTCTTCAAAGACCATAAAGCGGTCGCCCGCATTGGGAACATCAGAAATTCCGGCAATCTCGACCGGCATTGAAGGTCCTGCTTCTTTGATCGATTCTCCCGCATCGTTGCGCATCAAACGGATTCGTCCATAGGTGTTACCAACGACGACAATGTCACGCACGCGAATCGTTCCAGTTTGCACCAGCAACGTCGCAACGGGTCCTGTATTTTTATCTAATTTGGCTTCAATGACCGCGCCTGAACCTTTGCGGTTCGGATTGGCCTTGTAGTCTTCGATGTCAGAAATCAATTGAATCGTTTCCAACAATTCGTCAATCCCCATTTTAATCAGTGCACTGACCTCGACATATAGCGTATCGCCACCCCATTCTTCGGGGGAAAGGCCAAACTCTGACAATTCGGTTTTGACGCGTTCTGGGTTTGCACTAGGACGGTCCATTTTATTGACCGCAACAATGATTTTCACCCCGGCGGCTTTGGCGTGATCGATCGCTTCTCTTGTTTGTGGCATCACACCATCATCCGCAGCAACCACCAAGACAACAATGTCGGTGACACTGGCACCACGAGCCCGCATTTCCGTAAAGGCCGCGTGGCCTGGAGTATCTAAAAAGGTAATTTTTTTACCAGAATATTCAATTTGATATGCACCAATGTGCTGCGTGATGCCACCAAACTCGCTATTCACGACTTTGGTTTCACGAATCGCATCCAGCAAGGTTGTTTTTCCATGGTCAACGTGACCCATGATCGTTACTACAGCAGGTCGTGAGACCAACTCTTTGGGGTCATCGACAAAATCAAATTCATCGTATCGTGCCATGTCCGTCACGACTTCGTTTTCCACAGTCACGTCAAAATCAACCAACACCAATTCAAGGGTTTCCCGCTCGACGGTTTGATTGAGTGAGGCCATCACACCTAGGCCCATCAGTTTTTTAATGATCTCGGAACTTTTCAATCCCGTTTGGCTGGCAACGTCAGCAATGGTCATGTCTGCGTTGTAGTATAAGGTTTTGCCAGACGTATCGGTTTGCACCGGAGCATTTGCCACGCGCGTTTCTTTACCTTGTTTTGCCATAGGGGTCCTCCTTGAATAATTCAACAAATCCTGCATCAACGACACCAATCATGACGGTATTGAGTGTCCCAATGCTTTTTGAAAGCTCATCCCGATTGAATGACGCGTTAATCGGAATGTGATAAAAGTGACATTTGCCTTCAACCTTATTTTTCGTGGACGGTCCAACGTCATTGGCCAAAAACAGATAGCGAATCGATTGAATCGACTCATACACTTGTGTTTCACCAATTTTTAAGGCACCAGCCCGTTTGGCAAGTCCTAAGGTGGAAAGCAGATTGGTCATAATGTTTGAAGTAACTCCTCATAAATCGAATCTGGCACAACCGCATCGAACACTTTGTTCAAGAGTTTGCCCTTTTGTGCTTTTAAAATAATGGTTTTATCTTTTTTAACATACGCACCTCGCCCATTGGCTTTGCCAGTTACATCAACGAAGAACGTATTTTCTTTTGTTTTGACGACACGTAGTAGTTCTTTTTTTTCTAGCCGTTCTTGACTAACAACGCACTTACGAAGTGGAACTTTACGCCCACGAACCGGTTGGCTCAATTGCGGATGACCCGTTCAAAGTGCAAGTCTTCTTTAATCGCATCAGTCAAACTCTTAATGTCAATCTTCCAACCGGTTGCTTGAACGGCCAAGCGAACATTTTGACCACGTTTTCCGATGGCCAAACTCAAGTAATCATCTTCGACGATGGCAACGGCTTCTTTTTCTTTGGGATGAATAATCATCCCGACCGTTACCGCTGGTTGTAAGGCATTCGCAATCAAATACTTGGGATCGTCATGCCAGTTAAAGACATCCATCTTTTCCCCATTCAATTGACGAATGATTTCTTTGATTCGGTGTCCACCTTGGCCCAAACATGCACCAATCGGGTCGACGTTATCATTAAAACTCATGACGGCAATCTTACTTCGGTCTCCCGCATCACGCGCTAGACCCATGATTTCAACGGTGCCATCAAGAACTTCCGGAACCACTTGTTCAAAGACACGGCGAACCATGTTTTTGTCTTTGCGTGAGACATAAACTTTGGGTCGTTTTTTCTCTTGTTGCAATTCAACTTTTGTAACATACACTTTAATCCGGTCACCAATGCTAAACGCATCCCCTGGTAACACTTCAGATGCTGGTAAATTGGTTGAGGTGTTTTTGTCCATGTTTAAGGTGATGAACGAATCATTCATCGCGACGACTGTGCCAACAACGATTTCGTTTTCTTTTTCTTTAAAGAAATTAAATGCCAGTTCTTTTTCGTAATCACGAAGTCCCTGGTTTAAGATTTGTTTGGTTTGACTTGCTGCCAAGCGACCAAAGTCTTTTGGCGTGATTTCAATTTGCAACACTTCGCCATCTTTGACATTCTTTTTCAGTTCTTTTGCGTCTTTGAGCAAAATGTACTCTGCAGCAATCGCATCTTCGGGTAATTTCTTGACGACTGTTTTGTTGGCAAACAAGACGATCCGGTTTTTGTCTGGTTGAAATTCAACCGTGACATTTTCTGCTTTGTCGTATTGTTTCTTGTAGGCACTCTCTAGTCCCTTGCGAAAAATATCAAGCAAACGATCCTCAGGGATTTCTCGCTCAATGGCCAAATACTTTAATGCTTCAAAAAATTGTTTACTAACCATACTCTCTCCTAAATATGTACCGCGGTTCGAATGAACGCGATTTGGGCAAAGCGAATGTGATGCAGTTGTTGACGCTTGATAGTAAGAATAGATTCTCCGTCTTGGTCCCCTAAATGAACGAGTGTGCCAAGCAGTTCTATTTGGTTGTCGACTGGCTGCAGGAGTTTGATGTAGACGTATTTACCAATTGCTTGTTTGATCTCAGCAAGTGACGTCAATTCCCGCTCGGCCCCCGGACTGGCGACTTCAATTTGATATTCACCAGGTAACACATCCAGTGGTAAGACGTCACAGAGTGCTTTGTTGATGTTCACACATTGATCAATTCGAATGCCTTGTGGTGTATCGACAAGGATTCGCAACGTTTTGGGGCTTGATGACGTATCAACTTCAATCGCAATCAGTTGCGCTTCTTGTTCGTCCACCACTTGTTGAATGATGGGTTTATAACGTTCCATGGTTTCTCCCATAAATAAAGGAGTGGTTGGCCACTCCTTTGTCGTTCTTATGCAACTATAATATAAAGGATTGACTAACTTTTGTCAACGGAAAAACGATGCATTAACATTGAGCCAGCAACGGCGGCATTGAGTGATTCGACTTCCCTGGTTTGAATTGCAACAACATGATCCACACTACTTGCATCCATGCCTTTGGTTTCATGACCAATCACCAAGATGAGGGGAGCTTGATAATCCGTTGAAACATCACCTGTAGCATCCCCCCCCAACACAAGGTGATTGGGGTAGGTGGCTTTGACTTGCCGCAAACTTGATTCCTCAATTTGTAAATGAAATACTGCGCCAGCACTAGCACGCAAGACCTTATCATTGGTCACATCGACGCCGCTTGCAACACTAACATGATGAAATCCAAATGCTAATGCACTGCGGAGTAAGGTACCAACATTACCTGGGTCATTGCTTTCAATCACAACAATGCGTTCACTGGAGCGTTCAACGAGTTTGCGCATGCACACACCGATGATGCCTTGAGGGGACTGAGTCGTCGATAGTTTGGCAAGCACCACTTCGTTGACACGCTCACCATTAGGATACGAAGTAGGCTCCAACGAATAGACATGGGTCAACCAACCTGCTTGATGGGCTTCTTCCACCAAGCGCGGGCCTTCCACCAAAAAAAGACCGCGCTCAATGCGGTGTTTACGCTGATGCAATTGCACCAATTCTTTCACACGTTGGTTTTGGGTTGACGTAATCATGGAATTTTCCTTTGCTTCATTATACAATAGGAGATATCAATGAGGTAAGTATGTTTACACCAACTGCAGTATCAAGTGATGTCTTAAGTAATTATGAACAACTTCGAAGTCAAGCCATTGCGTTGATTGAAGTCGATGTACCGATGGTAACAAACGTTGCAAACTTGGTGGCGTTACTTGCGTATTATGTTCCGGATTTGAACTGGGTTGGCGTGTATTTTTTGGAAGGCGACACTCTATATCTAGGTCCGTTCCAAGGACTTCCTGCGTGCACCACGATCGCGATTGGCAAGGGCGTATGTGGAACGGCTGCCGCCCAACAGCAAACGATGAATGTCAAAGACGTGCATCAGTTTGAGGGTCACATTGCATGCGATGGCGCATCGAATTCTGAACTGGTCATTCCAATCATCAAAGACAATGAACTTCTTGGCGTGCTTGATATCGATTCGCCGCTGCTTGATCGCTTTCAAGCAATGGACCAAACACAACTGGAACAACTGGTTAAGGAATTCACATCCAAACTCGAAAAACGTTGACATTGCAAGTGAATGTCTCTATAATGCAAAAGCATGTTAACGCAGTGTTTGAGGTTCGTTTAAAGTGTATGACTCCGCGGCAGGTCTGTAGTAATCCATTCTACTGCAATGGATGAACCATTAGTCATCACCCTAAGCGCACTAACAAACTCTTCATGCACCTTTGAAGGAGGTTACCAATGTCACGATATTTAGGACCCGTATGGAAAAAGTCCCGTCGATTAGGATTTAGTATCTTAGAGACAGGCAAAGAATTGCAACGTCGTCCGTTTGCGCCCGGCCAACATGGCCAACGTCGCAGCAAACTTAGCGAGTATGGAATTCAGCTACATGAAAAACAAAAATTACGCTTTATGTACGGAATTAGTGAAAAGCAATTTCGTAAAATCTTCAATGAAGCCCTTCGTAAACCAGGACGTACTGGCGACAACTTCATGTATTTACTAGAACGTCGTTTGGACAACATGGTATTTAGAGCTGGATTTGCTTCTACCCGTCGTCTTGCACGTCAGCTGGTCAACCATGGCCACATCGAAATTGATGGAAAGAAAGCAACCATACCCTCAATGCGAGTCAAACCAGGACAAAAAATTACCTTGCGTGAAAAATCAAAAGATTTAACCATTGTCCTAGCATCATTAGCATCAACCGTTGCTCGCAAAGAATACATTGAATACGATGCCGACAAACAAGTCGCAACCTTAGCTCGATTCCCAGAACGAAGCGAATTTTTACCAGAAATCAAAGAAAACCTCATCGTTGAGTTTTACTCAAGATAAGGTGATAACCCCGAAGAGGGGTTTTCTTTTAGGAGGACAAATGCGTCGATTAATATACATCCTGCCGTTACTACTATTAGCAGCATGCAGTGCGGAGGCAGAACCCGTTGTGGAAGAACCCGTCATTGCGGAAGAAGGTATCACCTATGACATTGATACGTCTACGCTGGACGTACCTTATTTGGATTATCTCAATGACACCAACCCAAGAATTGCGATAACGTTTGAGAACTACGATCCGATCATTTTAGAATTGTTTCCTGACGTTGCACCACTGACAGTGGCGCAAATCACACGTTTGGTGGAACTAAACTTTTATGATGGCATCATCTTTCACCGCATCATTGAAGGATTTATGATTCAAGGTGGTGACCCGACCGGTACCGGTGGCGGAGGTTCTAACGAGCAGATAGCAGGCGAGTTTGTAAACAACGGTGTGCCAAATCGATTGCGCCATTGGCGCGGAGTGATGAGTATGGCTCGTAGTTCTGAACCCAACTCAGCGTCCAGTCAGTTCTTTATTGTGCATCAAGATGCAAATTTCTTGGATGGAGATTATGCTGCCTTCGGTGGAGTGATTCAAGGATTTGATACACTCGATGCGCTAGCAACTGTGGAGACAAGCGACCAAGATCGCCCGTTAGAGGACGTGGTTATGTTAAGTGTTCGTTTGTTGGAACGGTAATCACTGATGGTAGAAGCTACGCTACATTTTGATCAAGGATTTGTCGGAACGGCAAAAGGCGAACATGCTGAACTCGCGTTATCAATGGACGGCAACGGCTTTGTGCCCTATGAACTCTTGTATAGTGCGCTTGGTTCTTGCGTTCATGCGACCTTCTTGGGTGTTGCTGAAAAGATGCGAGTGACGTTTGATAGTGTTGATTATCACATCACCGGCATCAAACGGGAAGAAATTCCAACGTTCTTAACTCATTGCACCATGACAATTACAGCTAAAAATGCATCCGACACCGACAAGTTCGACAAAGCCTTTGACCTTGGCACTAAATATTGCAGTGTCTTTAATACTCTAAAGAATGTTGCCGAAATGACGGTTGTTATTCATCACACTTAAAAAGTTGCCCAGGGCAACTTTTTTTATAGTGCATCATAAATGGACTCACGATATCCCGCGTACACGACATTAGGACCAACAAGCAAGGGTCGTTTGATCAACATGGGATTGTTGGCCATCTGTTGCAAGATTACCTCTTCTGGTTGACCTTGAATCGCCTCTTTTTGATTGCGGTACGCTTGCCCTGATGTATTCAACCATGCAGTAATTGGTTGACCGCTTTGGTGAAAGTACATGGTCAGTTCGTCCAACGTTAATGGGTGCTCGCGGTAATCGATGATCACCGCTGGATGCTGCTTGCTTAGCAAATGCGCTAATGCCTTTTTTGTCGTGCTGCAGTGGAGAAGACCGTATAGTTTCATTCGATGTATACCGTGCCTTTTTTGTACGCATCGACCATAATTTCTAGTTCTTGTTTGGTTGCTTTAAAGCTCAACGATGGTAGTGTTTCTAAAGAAAACCAATCCATTTCGGTAATTTCAAAATTTGGTTCACCCGCTTCGCCGATTGGTTCGGCCAAAAAGACAAGGGTGTAGGTGCTATAAATATCAGACGGCATGTAAAACCGGCGGTCCATCACAGCAAGCAAGCGCACAATTTTGATTGGAATCCCCGATTCTTCTTGTCCCTTCGGCTAATGCTGCTTCCACCGGACTCTTGCCGATGTCGCACCAACCACCTGGCAAACTCCACTGGTCTTGGGCTGGCCATTATCGTTCTTTAACCATACAAAACTGCCCCTCTTTGACAATCAAGACCCGAACCGTTGGTGGGGGTAGTTAGCACTGACCAGCATACAATCAACCGGTTCAATCGTTTGATTGGAAAACTGATGTAGCATTTGTTTGGAGAGTTCGAGCAACTCTTCATAGTTCTCTAGCGCATAGGGGTCAGTCGAATACGATACCCCCGTATGGGCCACTGCCATGACGCGTTTTATAAAAAGTCCAAATAAGTGTCCATGTATCCCTCACAATGCATTTATTCTACCATACGAGTTGCATTGCATTGATGCGTGAAAACGGCTACTATAAATCAATGAGGTCTTTTTATGACAACAATTTTCATTAACATTGGCCAACTACTGACATTTGATTATCACAAACCGTATTTACGGTTTTCTGAGAACAAATCAACTCAAAATCATCAATGATGCCTACATGTTGAATTCACTGATGGTGTGATCAGTAGTGAGGTAACAAACAACGACCCAATAAACTCGAATATAAGGTCGTTGATTGCCACAACATGCTTGTAACACCGGAGCTTCATCGTGCGTTTTGCGCAGTTAACTACGCAGGGGCACGGTTGGAGGAACTAGATACACCAGGTACGCCAGCGGAAACTGGAATGTTAAAGACAGTCAATGCAACCGATAAGACGTCTATGAACAACTCACCTATGCAACCGAACAACGCCTGAATACATTACTCGCCCATGGGGTCACGACGGTGAGTGTGCATACGAGCTACGGTGTCCATCCGGAACAAGAACTTCAGTTGCTTGAAGTGTTAAACAATGTCCAAACCAAACAAACGCTTCAACGTGTATTATACGCCCAAACAACTGCGTCGTTGGAGGCAAAAAACTACTTCAAGACTGTACGTAAGTCTTGAAACAAAACAAGCACTTGATCGATGCGGTCAACATCCAAAGTATATGACCAAACATTCCTCAAGACACCGCAGGACGTTCTTGCTTCAAATGAAAGACTTGGGTGTGACAACGTACGTCTGCCGACCAATTCCAAATGGAATCAGCCGCTGAACTTGCCGCTGAAGTCAAAGCGAACGGCACTGCCATATCAATCATTCGTCCAAATACGGCATCAAGAAACTCGCGGCCTCTGAAACCGTTGCCTGTTTGCTGCCGCTGAGTGCTCACTTTAAGAACACCAAACAGCAAACATGGATGTCATCAAAGAAACCAATGCGATCATTTCAATCGCGACCGGTCACAACCCGGTGACCGCACCGAGTTTACACTTTACTCATGTCTTACAGTTAGCCCATCGATTGTTGCGCTTGACCCCCAAACAAGTACTCAATGCCGTCACCATCAATGCGGCATTTCAACTTGGGGTGGAAACGGGTCGATTGTTTGAAGGCGCCGAAGCCACCTTTGTGGTGTGGGATTGTCCAACGTATGACCATTTGTTTTACCATCAAGCGATGAATTTGGTCGAACAAGTGTACATTCAAGGTAAAAAACGATAAAACCGATGCTTAAGCATCGGTTTTTTTATAGATTCGGATAATTCAACGGACTCTTTAGTTCTAACGTGGCACCAAGTTCTTTGGCCCAGCGTCGTGGTAAACCAGGGTCACGCAGTAAGGCTTTCCCCACTTGAATCATGTCGGCATAGCCCGCAGTCAAGATGTCTTCTGCTTGTGTGGCTTCGGTAATCAACCCGACAGCAAACACAGGGACATCAACGGCTGATTTGATCGCATGCGATAGTGGTACTTGATATCCCGGTTGCACTTCAATTGAGACCGGATGAATCCCGCCGCTTGAGACATCAATAAAATCAATGCCCCACTCGACCATGGTTTTGGCAATGCGAACATAGTCGTCAATGTGATAACCATCGTCAATGTATTCTTCGGCGCTATATCGAATGCCGATTGCACCGTGAAACTCGGCTTGAATAGCCGCGAGAATCTCTTGAACAATTCTAAGACGATTCGATTCACTGCCACCGTACTCATCGGTTCTGGTGTTGGATTTGGGAGAAATGAAGGAATGAAGTAAATATCCATGCGCTGCATGAATCTCCACGCCATCAAAGCCAGCCAACCGCGCCCGACGAGCTGCTTGTTTGTATGCACTCACCAATGCCTGAATGTCAGCAACTGACATCGCGGTTGGTGCTAGGTAATTGGGATAGGCTTCATTGGTTGGACCAACTTGCGGTAAGTTTTTCGCGGTCTTACGACCAGCATGTGCGAGTTGAATCATAATGACGGTATTGTTTTCATGGGCGTAATCGACAATGCCCTTTAATGGCGCAATGTGTTTATCATCCCAAATGCCCATGTCTTCCATCGAAATGCGCCCATTGGGGTCGACCGAGGTCGCTTCGATGATGACCAAGCCGACGCCGTAATTGATCATCGTGCCGTAATGCGCGTTATGAAAGAAGTTGGCGACACCATCCACCGCACGGTACGTGCACATTGGTGGCATACAAAGTCGATTCTTGATCGTTAGTTGTTTGATTTGAACCGGGTCAAATAACATCAAGCACCTTCCAATGCAAGAGGTTTGGCTGGACCCTCTTTGAATTGAATTTGATACAAGTTGTAATACATGCCGCGTTCTTTCAAGAGTGCTTGGTGGTTTCCTTTTTCAACAATTTTCCCTTTGTGCATCACAATGATTTGGTCCACGTGTTGAATCGTACTAAGGCGGTGCGCCACAATCAACGTCGTGCCAATCGTCATAATCTTTTTCAAGCTTTCTTGAATGATTTGTTCGGTTTCGGTATCGATGTTTGCCGTTGCTTCATCCAAGATGATCGCATTGGGTTGATGGGTTAAGGTGCGAGCAAAGCTTAAGAGTTGGCGCTGACCTTGCGAGTAGTTGACCCCGCGTTCAACAACATTTTCTTCGTATTTGTCCGGTAAACGGTCAATGAAGTGCGTCGCATTGACATACTCACAAGCTTGTTCCATCGTCGATTGATCGATCGATTCATCACGCAAGCGGATGTTGGTCGCAATCGTTCCAGTAAACAAGAACACGTCTTGGAGCATGACACCAAATTGTCGACGAAGGGACGGCAAGTCATATCGACGAATGTCGATGCCGTCAACTAGAATTCGTCCTTTTTGAATGTCATATTCGCGGGTAATCAATTTCAAAATGGTCGTTTTTCCAGCTCCTGTTGCCCCGACAAAGGCAACACTTTCGCCTGGTTTGACATGAAAGCTCACATCTTGCAAAATCCAATCTTCTTTTTCGTAGGCGAACCAGACATTTTCAAAGACAATTTCGCCTTTAAAGTCGGTAACAGTCACTGCATCAGCAGGACTAGTAATGCGTTCGTCTTTGCCTAAAATATCAAAGATTCGCTCACTCGCTACAAGTGCACTTTGTAAGACATTCAATTGTTCAGCAAACCCTTGAATCGGTTCAAACAATCGTTCCAAATACGTATAATACGTAATGACCAAACTAACAGCCAGTGCTCCCGATAAGACTTCCAGTCCACCGACCAAAAACAATAAAATGAATGAGGCGATACGAATCATATAAATCGTTGGACGATAAATCGCAAAGGCGAGGAGTTGTTTCATATCAGCTTTTTGCAAGTCATTACTAATATCAACGAAGGTTTTGTATTTATTGCGTTGTTGATTGAAAATTTGAACAATTTTCATCCCCGACAAATGTTCTGACAAGTAGGCGTTGACTCTTGAGATATGAAAGCGAATTTGACGATAAATCTTACGATTCACTTTTTGAAAGAAATACGTAAACAACAACAAGACGGGAATCGTACTTAACACAACCAAGGCCAAATTGATGTTTCCTGTGTTGATGTAGTTGATCCCTACAATCGCAGCAATGATCCCTAAAATAGTCACAATGTCTCGTGTCATGTTGACCAAGACGCTCGTATACATTTCCGATAAGGTTTGCGTGTCGTTGGTAATTCGTGTCACCAAAACACCAGTTGGTACTTGGTTCAAATAATTGATGGATTGGTCCTCCAAGTGATTGAAGGTTTTTTCGCGAATGTCATAAATGATTGATTGACCCGCTCGCTGAATGATCATTTGTTGGTTGTAAATGACAAACCCAGAAAGAACTGTGGTCGCTGCATAAATCACCAGCAGATTAATCAACCGTTGGGGTTCAAAGGCCGCATCTTCAAAGATGGCGAACGCTTGACCAAACAAGAATGGTTGGACCAATTGTAAGCCGATCCCAAGAAACATTAGCGTAAACGTTAACACAAATTGCCATTTATACGGCACGGCAAACTCAAGCAGACGCTTGAGGATGACGCGGTCTTTCATGTTGCGAATATTATCTTCAGGAGACACTCGATTGCCTCCACCACCACGCATCATTAGCTGGCCTCCAATTCTGTTTCTAGTTGTTGACGAGTGACAAAGTCATGATAGATTGCACTCGATGCTTGCAGTTCATCATGGGTTCCTACCGCAATCACGCGGCCTTCATCAACGACGATGATGCGGTCTGCATCTTTGATTGTGGAAATTCGGTGCGCAATGATTAACGTCGTTTTGTTTTGACGAAGTTTGCGTAAATTGCCTAAGATCTCTTCTTCGGTTTTGGTATCAACGGCTGAGACCGAGTCATCCAAAATCAAGATGGTTGGTTCTTTGATCAACGCTCGAGCGATTGCCAAACGTTGTTTTTGTCCACCAGACAAGCGCACACCACGCTCGCCTATCAAGGTCTCAAAGCCTTGTTCAAATTCAGCGATGTTTTCATACACTGACGACAATTTTGCATATTCTTCGGCTTTGGCTTTGGTAGTTTCATCGATTTCTATCCCAAGCGCGATGTTTTCAGTGATGGTTGCACTAAACAAAAAGCCATCTTGCGGAACATAACCAATCGCTTGACGAACATCCCCAATCGGTAACTTCATGATGTCGTTGCCATCCAGTAAAATTTTGTTTTCTTCCAAGTTGAACAAGCGAAGCAACAAATCAACGACAGTACTTTTCCCACTCCCGGTTCGCCCGACAATACCGACGGTCTCTCCAGGATTGATCGTAAAGCTGACGTTGGATAATTGCGGAATGTCTGAGTCTGGATACGCAAACGTTACATCATTAAAGGTAATACCCCCTAAGATCGGTTTGCTTGATACATCGCTTGCATCCACAACACGAATCGGTTCACTCAAAACGGCGTTGATGCGAATCAACGACGCTTTGGCCGTAGCCCCAAGTTGAATTACTTGGGTCAACGCGATAATGGGCCAAACAAGCAAGTTGAAGTAGACGACATACTCAAACAAGTTTCCGTACGTAAATGGATTAGCGGTACCGGCTGTGGATTGCAATAAGAACCCACCATAGCCAAAGATCACAATCGCAATGATCGTAATCAAACTTCGTAGTAATACTTCCACTACAGCCGCTAAGCGAACAAAGCCAATCGTTTTGTCTTTGTTCAATTGGTTGTATTTTAAGAACTCAATCTTTTCAATCGATTCTTTGACGAATGATTTGACGACTTGAATTCCACTCATGTTTTCGTTAACAAAATCCGACAACTCAGCAAATGCTTTTTGTCGTTCACTAAAGCGAGCACGAATCATTTTTGATAATACAAATCCTAATATCCCAGTAATGGAGATTGGAATTAATACCACAAACGTCAAGCTAACACTAAGGGAAAACATTCGGTAAAACACCAATGCGCCAAGAAATACGGCATCCACAACAAGGACCAAGCCAAAGCCGACACTACGGCGAATCGCTTCCAAGTCATTCGTATAAAGGGCCATCAATTCTCCGCTTTTGGAGCGGTTATAATAACCAACATCAAGTGCTTGGTGATGTTGATACAATTGGTTGCGCATATCGTAGTTGATCTTACGAGCGGCTTGCAGTAAGGAAATCCGCCACAAAAACCGACCACCGATAATGACCGCGGCCGCAATTGTGATGTTCCAAACATTAGAAATGATTCCCTCGCGGTCAATCGTGCCGGCATTCAATCCGTCAATGATGACGCGAAAGAATACGGGGATTTCTAGTTGTGCATAGTCAACAATGATAAGAAATAGTACACCAGTCAAAAAATATGGCCAGTACTTTTTGTAGTATTCGTTAATCGTTTGTCCAAAAACCATATTATTCTCCTGTGATTTGGTCAAGCAATGAAGTCAATGTGTGTACTTCATCGGTTGATAATTTTGCATTGATTTTTTCTGTCACACGGCGTGATTCTAACTCGTTGGATTTGGCGAGCAATCGACCATGGTCAGTCAGCTCAATGAAATACTTTCGCTTGTCAGACTTACAGTGCCGCTTAATAATCATCCCTGCTTGTTCGAAGCGGTTGACGATCTCAGTCACGGTTGGTTTTTTGAGTTCTGAAAGCAAGGCAAACTTCGACACGGTCATGTCTTGATTGTCATGAATCAAATTCAAATAATAAAATTGACGCGACGATAACTTCTTTTCTAAGCCAAGTTCTTCATAGACTTCTTGGCAACTTTCAAAGTAGAGACGCAACAATTTATTGAATGATTGACGGATGCGATCGTTGTCCATATGATCCTTTAGTTAGTATCTTACTAACTATTATACTCTTGGCAAAAGAAAAGGCAATAGTTTGCCTTTACTCTGGAATAGTCATCCAACAAATTCCGTAACCACCTTTGCCCAAGTGCACTGCGACAACGGGGGAGATTTCCCGCGCTGGCACAATCACAGCCTGAGGAAATGCGGTTTGTAACACGGCACTGACCGATTCCAGTTTTTCTGGTGCTTGAATGTGACCAACCGAGATGAATGGCTTGCGACCCGCAGGAATCGATTCACGAATCTTCGTCACCAAATACTCCATCGCCTTCTTGGTCGAGCGAATGCGGTCCGCCAGTTCCATCTTGCCATCGGGGTCAGTAATCAGCATCGGTTTCACCTGCAGCGCATTGCCAATGAATGCTTGCGAGCGGGTTAAGCGACCACTTTTATACAAGGTGTCTAAGTTGTTGATGGTCAAAATCGAGCGCATTCCTTGAATCGCTTCTCGAACTTCAGCAGCTAGTTGTTTGAGTTCCATCCCTTGAGTCAGGCGTTGTTCGATGTGATACATCACCAAATCACCAATCATACTCGATGATTTCGTGTCGATCACCTCAACACTCATCCCTTCAACTAGTTCAGCTGCCATGACCGCTGATTGATACGTGCCGGACAATGCTGCACTTATTGTAATCACGACCACCGAATCAAAACCTTTGGCTTGCAGCGCACGATACGCTTGCGCAAATGCTTCCGGGGAAGGTTGCGAGGTGGTCACTTTGTTTCCTTGATTCATTAACGCTAAAATGCTTTCCGTGGTCGAATCGACCCGGTCGTAGTACGTGGTTCCTTCGACAATGATTTGAACCGGTACTTCTTCAATTTTGATACTTCGTTACTTGAGCATCGCTCACACTACAAGTTGAATCAATGACCGTTCCTATGTTTGACATACTACTCTCCTACCGTTAGTATCTCAAGTGGCATGGATGGCTCAAGAAGATTGCATTATTTGGTAATTTATCGTAAGATAAGTTGCCAATTCTCATTCAGAGTTGTGAAGGTGACTAGCCGTTGAAGCAACCTTAACCGATTCAATTCGGTGCTCTAGTAGGAAACCCAGCAATGAGAGAAAACCACGATGCTTTTCTCTCGAGAAGACTTTTTATGGGAGAAATCAATGAACAAACTATTTACTTCTGAATCGGTCACTGAAGGCCATCCAGATAAAATTTGCGATCAAATTTCCGATGCGATTTTAGATGCTGTGCTCACCCAAGACCCCTCGCTAGGGTTGCGGTTGAAACATTAGTGACCACTGGACTCGTGCTAGTTGCAGGTGAAGTGAACACCAGTGCGTATGTTGAAATTCAAGACATTGTTCGACAAACGATCAAAACCATTGGTTATGACAATGGGAGTTTGGTTTCGACTCAGAAGAAAACGTCTCGGTGTTAACGTCAATTCATTCGCAAAGTCTGACATTGCCCAAGGGGTCGACCGCACCGATCAAGGAGCAGGGGACAGGAAGCAACGATGTTTGGCTATGCGACCAATGAAACCCGGAATACATGCCTTTACCAATCGTTTTGGCGCATCGCTTGACCAAACACTTGGTGACGTTCACCAAAAGACGGCACCTTAGCTTATTTACGTCCTGATGGCAAATCGCAAAGTCACCGTCGAATACGATGCAACTGGACAAGCCCTTCGAATTTTTACAATTGTCATTAGCACGCAACACGACGAAGATGTCTCGTTAGATACCATCAACAAGACATCAAACGTCTGGTCATCAATCTAGTATTGATGCATCTCACCGTGAGCAAACAATTTATCACATCAATAATCCGACCGGTCGCTTTGTGACTGGTGGTCCCAAAGGCGACGCGGGATTGACAGGGCGCAAGATTATCGTCGATACGTATGGGGGATGGGCTCGCCATGGTGGTGGTGCCTTTAGTGGCAAAGACGCGTCCAAGGTCGACCGATCTGCGGCTTATGCAGCACGATATGTTGCCAAACATGTTGTTGCTAGTGGCGCGGCCAAAGAGTGTGAAGTCCAACTCTCGTATGCGATTGGGGTGGCCAAGCCCGTCTCGATTACCGTCGACACGTTTGGTTCGAACACCGTTCCAGTTGAGTCCATTGTCCGGGCAATTGAACAAACGTTCGATTTGCGACCGGCAGCGATTATTCGTCAACTCGAGTTGACCAAACCTTGTTTTCTAGCAACGGCGGCATACGGTCATTTTGGCCGCAACGAGTTTCGCTGGGAGCAACTTGATTTGCTAGAATCCTTTAATCAGCATGTAACGAAATGACATTCTTCGGCGAAGAATGTTTTTTTTTGGTAAGATATTCTAAAGAAAGAGGTACAACATGAAATTCAAAGACTTTCCGTATGAACGACCGAACCTCGATGAAGTAAAAGCGCAAGCGGATGCGATATTAGACAACATCGGAACCGGTAAATCGCTCGATGAAGAAATTGCAGCGATTGAAGAGTACTGGGTCATCTTTGACCACGTACGTACAATGGGCACACTCGTCAGTATCCGAAATTCCATCAACACGGTGGATGAGTTTTATGAAGCGGAGAAGTTGTTTTTCAATCAAGAGATGCCTAAGCTTCAGGCGTATTCCAAACGATTTGATGAAAAACTCTTGTCTTCGCCAAACCGCGCGGGATTGGAAGCGAAATTTGGGTCGTTGATGTTTGAACAAGCCGAACTTGGGTTAAAAGTATTCGATGAATCAATCATTCCTGAGTTGCAGCAAGAAAATGCTCTGGATACCGAGTACGATAAGTTACTTGCGAGCGCGAAAATTGAGTTTCAAGGTGGCGTCTATAACTTGAGTCAAATGTCACCGTTTGCCCAAAGCAAAGACCGTGACGTTCGTAAAGCAGCAGCGGCCGCAGTCAGTGGCTTCTTCGCTTCACACGAAGCGACACTGGACCGCATCTATGACGATTTGGTCAAACTTCGTACAACGATTGCAACCAAACTTGGTTATGAGAACTTCATCCAACTTGGCTATGACCGAATGGGTCGTACCGATTATGGGGCCAAAGAAGTCAAAACATACCGTGATCAAATCTTGCAAGACATTGTGCCACTCGTCAGTGAGTTAACGGCGCGCAAAGCAAAACGTTTGGGCATTGAAGAGCCATTTCACTATGATTTGGCATTATCGTTCTTAAACGGCAATGCAACCCCCAAAGGGGATGTCGCATGGCAAGTGGACAAAGCCAAAACAATGTATCAAGAGATGAGTCCCGAAACAAACGAGTGGTTTAGTATGATGCTCGACAAAGAACTAATGGACCTTGACAGCAAACAAGGCAAAGCCGGTGGTGGATATTGCACGAGCTTACCGGATTATAAAGTGCCATTCATCTTTGCAAACTTTAATGGCACGAGCCATGACGTGGATGTCTTAACCCACGAAGCGGGTCATGCCTTACAAGGATTCTTATCGAAAGACCACATTCCACCATACCGCTGGCCAACGATGGAAAGTGCTGAAATTCACTCAATGAGCATGGAATTTCTTGCGTGGCCATGGATGGAACAGTTCTTCCAAGAAGATACCGCCAAATACAAATTCAATCACTTAGCAAGTTCGATCTCCTTCTTGCCTTACGGGGTGTTGGTTGATGAATTCCAACATGAAGTCTACGGCAACCCCACATTGACACCCGATGAACGTAAATCACTGTGGCGTCGCTTGGAGAAAAAATACTTACCCTTCAAAGATTACGGTGATGATGAGTTTTTGGAACGTGGTGGATTCTGGTTCCGTCAAGGACATATCTTTGGCGTCCCCTTCTACTACATCGATTACACGTTAGCGCAAGTATGTGCCTTCCAGTACTGGGTGAAGCATCAAGCCGATCCCAAAGCAGCGATGCAAAGTTATTTGGAATTGTGCCGTCTTGGTGGGTCCAAAAGCTTCACTGGACTTCTCGCAAGTGCAGATTTAAAAAATCCGTTCGAACAAGGAACGGTCGCAAAAATTGTCACTCCAATTCGTGCCTACTTGGATTCAGTCGACGATTTGGCATTATAACTAAAAGAAAACCCCAACCAATTGGTTGGGGTTTGTTTATACGCTGAATTGTTGTTGAATGCGGCGGATGGCCGGTAAGGTAAATAACGTGATGGCCAAGGAAGCAAACACCTTCAAGGAATCACCGATTAAACTCACCGAGGCACTCTCAATACCAAAGCCCATCACAAAGGAGTTGTATAAGAAATATCCTGCGACACTAATCAGTGAACCAATCACCATCGCACCAACGATTTGGACAATTCCTGGTTTACCTGATGTTAATGTGCCGACGACATAGCCAATCAAGCCAACAATCACAAACGTGCCAGGTGCCCAAGCAGACCAGCCACTTAATATATCAAACAATGCCATCCCAACACCCCCTGCAATCATGCCCATGTATCGACCATAGACAATTGCAATCGGAAACAAGGCGACATACCCCAAATGAATGAGTCCGCCTTGCGCACCAAAGAGTGGGACATTAATGAATGTCATTAAAGTAACAATCGCGATAAACAACGCGCCAAGTACGACATTACGAGTTGTCAGATTCATCCAAAAATCCTCCTAAGCAAGATAATACCATAAAAGGCGCTTCCCTTGAGGAAATGACGCTTTTTTAGTACCATATCAAGGGAAAGAGAGACCATTTCATGCTAACCAAAGAACAGATTCAAGCCGCCATTGCCGCGGTGATTGACCCAACCAATGGAAAATCACTCGCCGACAATGAGGCGATTCGTCAAATCGACTACGATAGTGACGCGAACAAATGTACGTTATTGATCGCGATGGCCAACGACAAAGACCAAGACGCCAAAAACAAAATGCAATTACAACTGATGAAGGCACTAAAAATCGATTTGGGCATTGGTGGCGTCAAAATCGAGTACGTTCGTCTGGGTCACCGTAGTGTCCAAGAAACACCCATTTTGGATGCAAACAGTACCATCAAATTTTTAGCGATTGCTTCGGGAAAGGGCGGGGTTGGAAAATCCACCGTGACCGCAAACCTAGCGCTTGCATTATCTCGATTGGGGCGTAAAGTCGGCTTGATTGATGCCGATGTGTACGGAAGTAGTATCGCGCAAATTATGGAAATTAGCGAACGACCAAAACAAGTTGGCAACTTGGTAGACCCAGTGCTTCATGAAGGCATTGAAGTGATTGCTACATCGATGTTGCAAGCTGAAAATGCGCCATTAATGTGGCGCGGTCCAATGCTTGGAAAAATCTTGACGCACTTTTTAACCGAAGTGAACTGGGCAAAAGACACCGAGTATATCTTGTTTGATTTACCACCTGGAACTGGGGATGTCGCTTTGGACATTCAAACGAAAATTCCGCAAGCGCGTCAATTGATTGTTACAACACCGCACCCGAGTGCGGCTCATGTTGCAGTGCGTGCCGGAAAAATGGCACAAAGCTTAAAACATCCCATCATTGGTGTCGTTGAAAACATGAGTTATTTGGATTACAACAACGAACAACTCTTCGTATTTGGTACTGGCGGCGGTGAACAAGTTGCGTACGAACTTGGCACCCAGTTGCTAGTGCAAATCCCGATTGCTCAACCAAGCAATGAACGATATTCATCCTTGTATTTAGCCGAAGACCCAATGAGTGGTCATTACGACAAGCTTGCTAAACTTGTGATGTTATCGTTTGAACAGTAATTTTATTCCCCCAAAGAGGACAATATGGCCTATTTCGTGATCTCAGACATTCATGGTTCAGCGGCTGATTTACAGACCGTCTTAACCAAATACCAACAAGGAACCTACGAAGGATTGCTTATTCTTGGTGATTTTTTGTCGCATGGACCACGCAATCCCTTGCCAGAAGGCTATGGACCACTAGATTGCATTGAGTTGTTGACTCCATTTGCTCATGACATTATCGCAGTGGCTGGCAATTGTGACGCCCATGTCGATGAAACGAACTTGCCGTTTGCCTTACCGCAAGAAAACCTCTTCTTCTGGCAAGGCCGCAAAGTCATGTTGCATCACGGCCATTTGTATTCAAGCCATCCACGCTTACTGGCGGGTGACGTCTTCTTAAGCGGTCACACGCACATTCCAACCGCTTTGAAAGACAACGGAATCCTTTACGGTAATCCAGGAAGCATCAGTTTGCCCAAAGGGGGCTATGCAAAAAGCTATGCGGTATTGGATGACGCGTTTACCGTGTATGACTTTCAGGACAATGTACTAAAAAGCATCGCTGTATAAGCGATGCTTTTTTTATAGTAACGGATCAATCAAATACAAGTTGCCTTGATACAACACGTAGCGGGCCGTGGCGGTTCCTTGTTCAATCGCAAAGCGCTGCGCATTGGTTAGATTCGTTGGAACAAAGTAGCGCTGCACCGTATCCAACCGCAACTTGATGCCGGTGTAGCGGTCTTGCCACGGTGTGTCCTCATTCCAATCAACCAACTGTTTGTCTAAAAACCAATCAAAGGTGGCGATAATATAGTCTGCACTGGGTTCGCTTAACACCACTTGATCACGAACCGTGATGCCATTCACCTCTTGAAGGGTGATGTAAAACGTTTCTTCATTTAACAATTGGACGGCTTCATCAAAGTCTTCCATCTCGTAAAGAGCACGAATACTTGGTGGCAGCTCGTCTACAGGGATTTGAGCAATCGTCAAGACACCAAATAATTCAGACCCAGGATCGATGTAATCTGCTTGATAGGTCAATGTTAGCGGTGTCCCAAAGACACGCACAATGACTGGTTGAATAAACAACGTGGCAAAGACAAGTGCAATTAGTAGGACAACTGTAGCAAACCGCACTTCAATGCGGTCAAATTTATTTTTCCAATTTTGCATCGACAAATCCTTTGCGGCGCATCGTTTCAATATAATACCCAAAGGCCAAAATCATTAACCCACCGAGAACAAAAAACAAGGAACGGTCAATGCTTTCATAAAATGTATCAAAGTAATATCGGGTAATGATTGCAGCAATCGCAAGCAGTGGTGTCACTAAGCGGCGACTGGTCAAGAACAACAAATAAATCAATAAGCCAATCGCAAAGACCCAGCTGATCCATGTGGCACTAAGGCCAGCATCCGAATAAATGCCAGGAAAGGTCAAGACGAATCCACTGATCGATAACGTCAATAACCCAACAAGCGAGACCATATCTGGCGAGACGTCAAGTTTAGGAATAACGGGTGCGACGTAATACAAGCCAGCTCCAAGGCCAAACAAGACAAGTGCGACATATAATCCATCCGATTCAAAGTAAGCAAACGTGTAAAGAATGAACGCTTCGAGTAGTAGCAATCCCGCAAACGTTAACAAGCGACGATAGCCAAAGTATCGATTCGTTGCAAACAGTAATGCGAGTAAGATGATTGCTTGCACGAAAATAAAATTATCAAAGCTACCAAGAAGATACGTAGCTGCTAACGCATGGGCTGCGACATACAAAATGATGTCTTTGTGAATCGTCGATAAAAGCAGGGTTCCTACCGACCAAATCAAAAAGCCTGTTGGTACATCCAAATTAATGTAGAAAATTTGTTCAATCAAGAAAATACCCGCCCCATAAATCAAGGCACTCAAATACAGTAAAGCAATGGAAGTAAAGCGGTTCTTCTCATAGGTGAAATAACTCGCACCAAGTGCGACACTCAATGAACCAAGAATAATAAACAGTTTGACCCATCGATCAAACAAGTTCCAGTTGGTCGCAATAAACGTCAAAAAGCCAAGTCCAATCAAAATACCACCGATGCTTACGAGCACGCGAATGAAGTTCAAACTGTCGCGAACTTCAACACTTTCCAAGACGTTGGTTTTCTCCACTTCGGTAATGGTTTGACTCAATACTTGTTCGCTCAATGTTTCTTCTAAAAAGTCGAACTGTCGTTTCGAAATCTTTTTCATAGTATGTACCTCTACCCCTTTATTGTACACGCAAATTCCGCTTCTCGTAAGGCAGAAAAAAACACCCCCAAGTGGGGATGTTCGTTATTCGACGCGCAATGCTTCGACCGGGTCTTTCTTCGCCGCAATGCGGGAAGGAATGAGCCCAGAGATTAATGTCAAGAACGTCGAGATGAGAATCAAGTAAATCGCATGGTCGGCTCGCAAGATGACCAAATCAAAGTCAACGGTGTCAACAAATTGAATCAACAAGGAGTTGATCGGGAAACTTAACCCGTAGGTAATCAACACGCCAAGTGAACCCGCGGTGACGCCAATGATGATTGTTTCTGCATTGAACAAGCGAGAGATGTCTTTTTTACGAGCACCAATCGCACGCAAGATACCGATTTCTTTCGTTCGCTCAATCACACTGACGTACGTAATGATTCCAATCATGATGCTTGAGACCAGCAAACTAATGGCGGCAAAGATGACCAAGACGATACTGATTGTACTGACCAGTTCACCAAAGATGTTCGTGATCGTCTGCGCCAAATCTTGATACAGCATGCGATATCATCATCGGTCATTGGTTCAAAGCTGCTGTCACTGTGACTCGCCATACACGTCATAGGTACGTAACCGTCGCCCGCTTCCCATGTGTATTCACCAACCGCAGCGCGTTGACAGGCGCTGCCATGCAGGTCGTTCAGATCATCAAGTACGTACGGAATCAAATTCTTATTGTCAAACGTGCTCGGATACAGTTCAATGCGTCGTGGGTGGATACCGCACCGACGGTTCGGCAGTGCATCAATTGTCGCACCACGAGGATCCAGCACACTTAGTGGACTATTTGGGTCCTGCAAGTACGGTGAATCAGCAATCGATCGGCACAATGTTGTGAGGTTTGTGCTTCTTCGATCACAATCGCAGGTAAGATCCGAATGTAAAGATGACGGCGAGTTGTCCGGAAAGTCAGGCAACGAGCGGTCGAATCCACCGACCACGTTCAATTGCCATGCATCATCAAGTAGCACCTTGCAAGTCTGGAGTTCGAGAATAGAATCCTGTGTCTTCATTTTTCAAAGTACTGAGATATCGGAACCAAACGAAAGTTGTGTGCCAATCAAATCATCTAGGGCGAAAAAATGGTTCTTCGCCAAGACCAAGTTCAATCGCGACGCGGAAGTCAAAGCGGTTGAACTCATCGACTTAAACGATCTCAAAGTCATTTTCTGGCAGACGACCAGCAACGACTTCAAAATCATTGACCCAAGACTTCATCTGCGAGGAAGAAATCCCTAGTCGCAAGTTGCCACGGTTGACAATCGACGTCATCGTCGTAAATTAAGAAAATTCAAACTGACGCCATATGTATAGCGATAAGCTTGTCCATGAATCATCCATTTCATTGAGGTACGTGATGTATTCATCAGTAATTTGGTTGCGGTGCAATTGCAGGTGCTGCTTGCGGGTCAATGGAATTGCAAAGTCCAAATCAAATTCTTTGATTCGAAAACTCGCCTTGTGTGACAACCGAAGACGGAGGACCAAACGGCGTTTGAATGTTTTCATCGAGCGTAATGGTAAAATCCGATAACGTATCACGTTCCAAGTTTCCATTTCCTTCACCAAATCCATTGGACAATGCTAAGACAAGGGCAACCAATGATGCCGATGCTCAGCAAACGCGGTAATTATGGTTCGGGCAAATTTGTCCGTAAGTTTGACAAACTAAGGCGCAGTGACCGTTAAAGTTCATCGACGTGTTTTTCATTTTGATACAGGACGGTTCATCACTGGCTTGGTGGGATTGGTGTCATCGACGACTTTTCCATCTTGCAAGCGAAATGATGCGGTCCGAGTAGTCCTTTGCGAGTTGTTCGTTGTGCGTCACCCATGATGACCAATTTTCTTGAAGACGTCTTTGACCAAGTTCATGATTTCTTCACTGGTTTCAGTGTCTAATGCTCCGGTTGGTTCATCCATCATGATGATATCGGGGTCATTGGTCACAGCCCGAGCAATCGCAACGCGTTGTTTTTGTCCCCCTGACAGTTGGGTTGGTTTTTTGTACACGTGTGCTTTTAAGCCAACAAGTTCTAAAATGCGTAAGGCTTTGGCTTTGCGTTCACGCTTAGAGATTCCTGAAAGCGTCATCGCAATCTCGACATTCGCTAACACACTAATGTGACTGATCAAGTTGTAGCTTTGAAAGACAAAGCCAATCGAGTTGTTTCGGTAGGCATCCCAATCGGCATCTTTGAATTGCTTCGTGGATTTGCCGTTGATGACCAAGTCACCACCGTCATAGCGATCGAGTCCACCAATGATATTCAAAAAGGTGGTCTTACCTGACCCTGATTCTCCTAAAATTGAGACGAATCCGCGTTCACCGAATGATAACGTAACGCCGTCCAAAGCCCGCTGACTAAATTCACCGACTTTATATGCTTTGACAATATCTCGTAGTTGTAACATGTTATGTTCTCCTTGTAGGGTTAATTTTTACTTCGTGGTGTAAGGCATCCGCCAAGACCGCATCCAATTCATGAACGGCTTGGATGATTTGTTGCGATTGATTCTTAGGTAACCGGGCAAAAACATCTTCAATGTGAATGGAAAAGTTATGCAAGATGACATTCGCCATGGTCTTTCCTTTGGTGGTTAATTGAACAATTTGAAGCCGGCGGTCATCCGCGGGTGTAAAGCGTTCAATCAAATCAAGTGCTTCTAACTTTTTAGCAACGGTTGTAAACGACCCTTTTTCAATGTGTAATTGCTCAGCAATTTTACTCATCGGCATTTGCCCTTCGTAATTGAGCGTAAGTAAACATCGTGCAGCGGTTGGATTGAGTTTGTCCGTCGAGTTTGGCATCGAGATGTTTTTAAAAAACAAATTGATGAAATTCACTTCTAATGAGTGTAAGGTTTCTAAAAATGCTAATGGATTCATGTATTCACCTTCTAAACCTTATCACGCTAGGCGTCTTGATGATAGTAATTTGATTTCTAACTAGTATGTCTTAACCGAATCGGATTCACATCTTTGGCTTATAATAAAGTGAGGTGCAAGAATGAAAACATTATTTACAAGTGGCATCATTGGCAATGCTGCTGCAATGGGATTCAATTGGGTCTATAATATGCCGTATTTAGAACGACTGGCAAAGGAACAATCCTTATTGTTTCAACAGCCAGACCCCGCCAAATACAAACGTGCTGGGAAGGCGTACTTTGCTTATCCTCACGCGAACGTGGGTGATGTAAGTGTTCAAGGCGAGATTGCTCGTTGGTTGAATGCTGCACTTGAAGCCAATCCCGCGTTAACCAAAGAACAATACCAAGAATTGTTGTTTGAACAATTCAAGCCCGGTGGTGATTATGTGGGCTATGTTGAAAGCTATGGCAAACAACTGGTGATCAATAAGTTATCGGAGCAAGTCAAGGCAACCTTACCCAACTTGGTCTACAATGACGATCAAATGGTTGGTTTGGTCCCGTACTGGGTTTGTCGCTCCCAATCAATGACCAAAGAACGGGCATGGGAACTCGCGCAAGCATTTACATCGATTCTTGATTTTATTGATGTGTATGCAATGATGGATGATTTGCTTGACTTGATTCCCACTGTTGGACTGCGTCAAGCCATCAAACAAGCAGCGGTGAAGGCTCCTGTATCGATGCGAATCCCGATTCAAAAAGCGATGGATTTGACCAATACGTTAGAGTTCATCACGAATCACAGTGGAACTGCGTGTCACATTCCGCATGCGATTCCCTTGATTTTGCATATTTTGTATCACACGAATTCGTTTACCGAGGCATTGGAGAAAAACACAATGATCGGTGGTGCTTCATGTGACCGCGGCTTTAGCATTGGTGCTCTTGCCAGTTTAGCCTACGATGTTCCAAGTGAATTCTTGGAGTACAAATAACGGTCATTCCCGCGAGCTTGATGGGTCATACTCCAGCAAGTCACCCGGTTGACAGTTTAGTGCGTCACAAATCGATTCTAATGTTGAAAACCGGATGGCTCTGACCTTGCCGGTTTTTAAGTTGGACAAATTTGCGATGCTCACACCGACCAAGTCACTAAGTTCTTGAAGTTGCATTTTACGGTCCGCTAACATGCGGTCCAAGCGGATTACAATCATCAAACCGTACCATCCACTTCTTCTTGCAGGTGCGCACCATAACTAAAGATATGGGCTAACAAATACAAGAGTACGCCAAAGAACAATACGGATAGAGTTGGAAAGAATTGCAAGCGAGCTGTAATGTCAAACTGAGTCACCAAGGAATAACGAATCAAGCTTCCAAGGATTGGACTGACAAAGGCTGAGAGAATTGTAATATACGATAACGTAAAGAATCGTTTGGTATTCGCTGTGCTAAATGGAATTTTCGCACGCACATCTTTGAGAATCAAATTCAATTGCCGAATCGAGGCAAGTCCAACCAAACTCCCAATGGCCGTCGATACAGCGACAAGTAAAGCTGGCGTTTTGAGAGCGATCGATTGATCACCAAAGAGTTCTTCCAAGTTGACAATGAAATCATCAAAGCGAATCGTCTCGATCGGTAAATCACTCAAAACAAACGTCAAACGTTCTGGGTCAATCCAAACCAAGACGCCAAACCCCACTACACCAAGGACCAACCCAAGGATGGACAGCAAGTAGATGAGTTTAACAACAATGGCGGTGACCTTCAGTAACAAGGTAAATCGTTGTTCGTTATAAATAAACATAAAAACCTCCATCCATAGAATAGACAGAGGTTTATTATAAGTCAATACTTTTTTATCGTTAATCGATATTTAATTATTATTTACTAATAATCAAGATGGTTGGAATGCGCCAAACAGTACAAGCCAAGTCAGAATCGATTTGGAAACCAACGACAAGATGATGTAGCCGCGTTCGCCAACCAAGTAGTCTTTGAATTTCCCAATGCCTGCATATTGTAACCACATGTTCACAGGGAACGTGTTGAAGGCGATGAAATACGTTGCTAGAATCGCCCAGACAAATCCAGGGACACCATCAATGTTCGGGTTAACCCCAATATAGAAGGCAATCGCGATCCATGGGGCTAGCCCAATGATCGATCCAAAGATGAATGGCAACCAGTTTGTTTTGCGCTCGGACTTGTCCGCTCCAGCGTTCAACAACTCCATGTCGAGTCCAAACAAGTTCATTCCGGCATTCGACAAGGCAATCAATGAAAACAAGGCAACATCACGAACACCAAACAACGAGGAAATCAAAATAATCATGATCGAGGAGCTTAACGCATACTCGTACCAACGTAGTTTGTTGATACCAATTTTTAAGTCCGACTTGTATTTCTCTTTGTATGGCACCGCAATAATAAAGTGAAACAATGCTGACAGCAATAAGAAACTTGCGGTTAACGGTAAGAATGGTAAATCAAACAAGGTTTCTGTTGCTGTTAAGACCAGTCCTTCACCAACAACAAAGTCCAAGTAGTACCCATTAACAGGAATCGTAAACGTGTTCCCTGCTTCTGACAAGTTTGGGTAGATAAAGAAAGCGAAATACATCATGAACGATCCTTGCAATAAATGAATCAAGCCCATGATTTTATTGAATGATACTAATTTCTCTAAACGTAGTTCCATAGATTCTCCTTATGGTTTAATTTCTAACTATTTTACCACGAGTGAATCGTTTGTTCAATTATAGAGTGTTGATCGCAGCTTCGGTAAAGACTGCAGCAAAGAACACGAGCCATGCAAGAACACTTTTGGCGGTAATGCTCAACCAAACGTAAGTTTTTTCACCAAATTCATAGTTGGCCCAGCGGCCGACACGACGATATTGCAAGTACATGTTGACCGGGAACAAGTTAAACGATACAAAGTATGTCGCTAAGATGGCCCACGCGTACCACGGAATCAAGTCCCAGCCTCCAGAAAGTAGGTAAAGTAGGACAATGCACCCCATGGTGCAAATCAACTGATACTACTAAGTTCCCAATTGACGTCTTCTTTTGCTTTGTTTTGATTCAGTATCATCAAACCAAAAATGTTCATCGCTGCATTTGGCGAGTAATGATCAAGCAATCGTTCCAATGTCTTTGGCCCAAAGATTGCCCCAATCAAAACAATCGCTGACGCTGCTAGAGCATATTCATACCAACAGTATCGGTTGATGCCGGCGAATGTCTTTATAATGCCTTCTTTGCGTGAACAATGATTCCGATACGCCACTGCTGACAATAACAAAAATGCCTGGAAGCTACAGCTGGACCAAACGGCAAGACAAACGCGTCTCGACTTGTGGTGAACAACTCTTCGTTGGCATCAAGCGGTGGAACAACACGACAGTTGTGGACTAAATTCTTCCACGTTACTAATGGTTATAAAATAACATGGCAATCCCGCTTGGATAAATGCCGCAACTGCCAATTGCATTCAAACGGACTAACTGTTCTGTTGCCCTGCAATGGGTTTTAGTAATGCTTCGTTTTAAACTTGAGGTAGCGGCTCTTTGGCTTCCTCGTTTTGTGCACATATTGGATCAAATCCAATTTACGCAAGGTTAACGGGTATTAATCGCTGGCTGGTCAGTTCATCGATAAAGTCTTTGACGTACCCGCAGTGGCGTTGGTCCTACTCTTGCCAGAGTTCATCCGGTCCCTGCTAAATGCTAGCCATGATTTCATCAATCAAGCCATTCATCCACGCTAAGATGGTCACCCGGAAGCACCATGCGTGCAAGCGTAATTTATTCGTAATGTAGATAATCAACATTGCCGCCTTTTTCAATTTTGATGTTTTCCAATCGGTGACACTGTCTGAGTTTCAAGCTCCTTACATGCTTCAATCAAATATTGTTTTCAAAGCGTTCAATCAACATGGGATGCAGGAAATATAATCGCACCTGGTGGTCATTATAATCGTTCAAAGGGGTCAAATGGCGCAAATGTGCGACATTTTCATCTGCATGGATTAATCTAAAGTGCGGAGCTGAAACTCTGGCAACAGTGAGAGCGTTCAAGTCCCACAAACTTTGAAAAAACGATTCACTTAAAGCGCAAACGGCAAAAAGGAATGAGTGGCTTGTTTCAACATGAGCACTAAGAATAAATCCGGCGCCAGTCCATAGCAAGTGTTTCAGAATCATCGCATGCACGGGTTCACTGGTTATTTTTGATGTGATCTCGAATGATACATTCATGCAAGAAGGCATGTTGCACGTCATCACCGACGCGCCGGCGCACTTCGATCAAGTGGCCTTGGTGTTTGATGACAAACCCTTGGATACCGTCTGCAGTCGCAAGCACGGATTCGACGACTTGACCATGCGGTTCACCGATGCTATCAAGGTCTGACGAAGTCAGTCCCATGTCTGCAAGCGAGCCGATAACAATGTTCTTCCCTTCGGCAATAAGTTGTTGATAATACAATTTTCGTTCGTTAGAATTCATACGAGTCCTCAAAAATAGTGTACCATAGAGACATCTTTGAGGTGAACAGATGCGACTAGGCGCTATTGAAGCTGGCGGCACGAAGTTTGTCTTGGCCACTGGTGACATCACCGGTCAAGTATTTGAGCGAACCGTCATCAAAACAACAACCCCAAGCGAAACCATGGATCTGGTTCAGTGGTTTCTTGACCATCCAGTGGAACGAATTGGCATTGGCACCTTTGGTCCTGTCGATTTGTCACCAAGCAGTCCGACATATGGTTCGATTTTAGAAACCCCAAAACTTGCATGGCGCGGTTTCAATTATGTTCAGGCGCTGGCGCCCTTGAATGTTCCCGATCGCGCTAGACACCGATGTCAACGTGTGTGCGTTATCTGAGTCGATTTTGGGGGCCGCCCGTGATGTTGATAGTTGTGTGTATTTGACTGTCGGAACAGGAATTGGTGGCGGTATATGTATTAACGGCCAAACCATCAAGGGGTTGCAACATCCGGAGATGGGTCATATCCCTGTAATTCGTCATCCAGCAGATACGTACGCGGGTGGTTGCCCTAGTCACACCGATTGTTTGGAAGGGCTTGCGAGTGGTCCTGCGATTGAAGCTCGCGCGGGTCAACCCGCAGCGAAACTTGCACCCGATCATCTTGTATTTACGATTGAAAGTGATTACTTGGCTCAAGCGATTTATACGTATGCCCTGGTCTTGAGTCCCAAGCGATTTGTGTTAGGTGGCGGGGTAATGCATGTGCCAGGGTTGCTCGAACAAATTCGTAATCAAGTCACACATAAAAACAAGGGGTATTTGGCTCACATTGATGCATTGCCTGACTATATTGTCGCACCAGGACTGGGCGATGATGTGGGAATCATTGGGTGTTTCTTGATCACGAATTCAACCCGTTAACTCCATAAAAAAAAGGAAACCTTGGTTTCCTTTTTTTAGTAATTATGCCAATCCGCGAATTTGTTCGGCTAATAAATCAACAAACTCTGCTTTGTCGACTTCACCACGTGCATAGAGGGCATAGATTGGTCCTAAGGTATCCATACCAAATCCAGGTGGCATATCATTTTGCCACCACGCATAGGCTTTTCCTGCTTGTGAATACTCAAGAACAGCAGCGGACAATGGTGTCGCTGGTGCTAAAGTAACTGTACTAAATGCAGGAACCATGTTTGCTTCGTTGACCATGTAGTTATGTCCTTCAGGAGATGCCGCCAAATCATTCAAGAATTCTTTTGCTAATTCAATGTTTGGTGATTCGGAGTTGATGACATAAAAACTTGGTGCGCCAATAAAGATGGAGTCATTAACGCCAGGCATCGATGCGTGAGGGGCATACCCGATTGGGAATGTCACTTCTGACAAGTTTCCATCAATCCAGTTTCCTTGGTGAATGAACGCTGCTTCGCCGCGTGCAAACAATCCAACTTGTTGATCATATCCACCGGTTAACAATACATCTCTGTCAGAGAATTCATACAACAACTCTACCCAGTCTGCAAGTGCATTCAAACGAGCAAAGTTTGGGACACCTGCTTGCAAGTCACGAATCACAGAATCGTCTGTGTAATCCAACTGTGCAGACAAGTAGCTGTTGAAGTTGTGAAGACCGGTAACCCAAGTCATTCCGGCTCCAGCAGCAGCCATGGATACAGGAACGAATCCTGCGGCTTCAATTTGCTCAAATGCAGTACGATATGCAGCAAGTGTTGTTAAGCTTGCAGGATTGACGCCAGCGGCGTCAAGAATGTCGGCGTTGTAGCCCATTCCCCAACCTTCAATCGCAACAGGGAACCCATAAGTTACTCCGTCAACGACCAAAGCCAAGTCAGTAATGTCTGTCCAAGCTTCTCCATCAAGTGGTAAAATTCTATCTTTGTATTGATTGAATCCACCCAATCCTTCAATAACGAAGATGTCAGGTTGATTTGCTGTTTGGAATTCCGCTAAAATCTGTGTTCCGTACGCACAAGCGTCTCCACCACAAGATTTTACTTCCACAGAATATCCATTTTCTGCTGCCCACGCGTCCGCATAAGTTCGCAATTGAGTATCAATCTCGATTTTATTTTGGAACACGATCAATGTCGATTCTTCAGCACCACAGGCAGTAAGAAACGCAACCGTTGCGATTGCTAATAATGCTAATATTCCTTTTTTCATACTTTCCCTTTCTATTACTCTATTAAATTATTTTAATAGACCTACGCATGATTCTTACCGAAGTAAGAGGTTATTTGATTGCTCCTGACGTCATTCCTTGAATGATGTGTTTTTGAGCAAACAAGAACAAGACGACAACAGGCGTTGCCGCCATTAAAACACTCGTTAAAATCAAATCCCATTGCTTGACGTACGTGCCGGCTAAGTTCGCGACCGCCACAGGCAATGTCTGAACATCTCCACCCAATCCAATCACCAAGACGGGTAGCAAATAATCATTCCAAATCCACATGCCATTTAGTACCAGTAATGTCACGAAGATTGGTTTTAAGATGGGTAAGATAATGAGAAAGAAGATTTGAGGTTTGGTACAACCATCAATCGTTGCTGCTTCTTCGATTTCATACGGGATTGATTTGATGAACCCATGAAACATAAACACACTCAAGGGAGCACCAAATCCAATATAGGCCAGCACAATGCCATGATAGGTATCTAAGAACTGAATGCCGGTATACACCCGCATCAATTCTAGCAAACGAACAAGCGGTAACATGACCACCTGAAATGGAAGGACCATGCCGCTAACAAACAACATAAAAATCAAGAAAGAATATTTGGTCTTAGTACGCACTAAGACCCAAGCGGCCATTCCACTAAATAATCCAATGGCTAATAAACTGGTCGTTGTAATGATGATGGAATTCACAAACGAGTTCAAATAACGAATGCTAGGGTTCCCTAAAATCAAATTGATGTTCACAAGGATTTGACCAAAGGTATCCGGTAATCCCAATGGATCAGCAAAGATTTCTGTGGCTGATTTTGCCGAATTAATGAGCACAAGATAAAAAGGAAAGGCAAAAGAAATCAGTAACAGAAACGTCATTACTTCTAGTACTACCATCCCCCAACGAATCGGTTCTTTGGTGGACTTAGGTCGTTGAAGAATCATAACTCCACCTCACGTCGTTTGTTGAAGTACACTTGGACCAATGAGATGAGTGCAAGAACAATAAAGAAGATAATCGCTTTGGCTTGGCCAAAGCCCATATTAAAGCGAGTAAAGGCTTCTTTGTAGATGTCTGATGCAATAAAATCTAAGCTAAAGACCGTTTGAAGTGATTCAACACCATACAAATTCATCATCCATTGCGGCAAAAGCATAACGGGATTTCCTTGCGTCAACGATTGCACCGTGTCAAATTGCTTGAAACTAGTAACAAGTGTTAAAAACAATGAAATGGTAAATGCTTGTGCCACCAGCGGCAATAAAATATGGCGCAGTCGCTGAAGCGCATTGGCACCTTCAATTTTAGAAGCCTCAATCAAATCCATTGGGACGTTTTGTAACGCGGCAATGTAAATCATCATGATGTATCCAGCGTATTGCCATGTCACAACAATGATCAATCCAATCATCGCAGTGTCACCACTAATCAACATCGATGTTGCGAATACCCCACCTAGACTAACAATGGCTTGATTGTAAATAAACTGCCAAATATATCCAAGGACCAATCCACCGATCAAATTAGGCATAAAGAACCCTGCTCGGTAGACGTTTTTCAGTTTTAATTTTTGTGTGACAATCAATGCAAGTCCAAAGGCAACCGCGTTGATGGCTAAAATGTTAGATAGGCTGTAGACTGCGGTTCGAAAGAACGAATAAAAGAATCGAAAATCGGTAAACAATTCAATGTAGTTTTCAAACCCAATAAATATTTGACGACCGGTGTTCAGACCACTCCAGTTCGTAAAGGAATAATACACACCCATCATAAAGGGCAAGACAACCATCAGCAGGAATCCACCAAGGGCTGGAATCAAGAAGTACACGAAGATTCGATGTTCTTGCGCCGCAGTGGTGTCACCAGTCCATTGTTGAAAGACAAATCGTTTTAATGATGATTCGTTTGAAACAATTTCTTCCGCTTCAAAATCGCGCTTCAAGGTTGAACGAGTCACAAGCTTTTTGAGCGCATTAAAAGGAATCACAAACAACACTACTGAGATAGAAACGAGGGTATACCAAAGAATCTTTGGAGCCTCGTTAAGGTGTAATTTACTATTTTGCATTCAAGAACTCCAAGGAAATCTAATTCAATATAGCAAGCGCTTTCAGTTCTGTCAACGATACCGCTTACTGAAAGGTATTTTCAAACCCCGATAGCTGACCGGTGGTGTTCAATAAGAGGGCGTCGTTAAAATATAAGTTGAGGCCGATTGTGGCATCAATGCTTTCTAAGACATCCTCAGTCATTCGGGCGCCGTCCGTTGGCCCCACTAGTTTGACCCAGTGCGAACGTTTCGCTTGAATCTCTAAGCGAAAACGCCCCCGTTTAATCACGAGCTCTACTTCGGTTGGCGTAGACTTGGTAATTTTAAGGCTCGCTAAATTATAAATCGCAAAGCGGTATTCGTCTTTGTCGTGACGCAGCACGGCAAACCAGCCTTTGACCTTGATGCCAAGCAGGGGTAAGACACCCACGGAAAAACTCAAATACGTGTCAGGAACGTCAAAGTGAGCACTTTGCAACCAAATGTGACCGGGAGGAAACCGGTGACCATACGTCTTTTCCATGTACGTTTGACCATCGACCATCACTTCGTTGTCGCGCACTCGCATGCTTCCTTGTAAGGTCGCATTCAAATACACCACTTCTTGTGCGGTTTGAAGCGGGAAATACGAGACAAAGCCCATCGCACTTTGGGTACCAAATTGCGGAGTCAAGGTCACAGGGTTGGAGATCCTAAAATCACACGCAAAGGATGCTTCATCAATCAAGATGTGCGCTGGGCTAATCGAATTCGGACCAATGAAAACCGAGTCCCCATCAATACGAAACTCACTGAGTG
>JAGYLA010000060.1 GCA_018401215.1 Bacilli bacterium
GTTGTTGATGCCTTTGCACTAGAACTTCAAACAAAAGATTATTCCAAATACACTGTTGATCAATACATGAAAGACATCACTCATCTTCAAACATTCATGAAGGAACAAGAAATTGTTTCCTTTGAAGCAATTACTCATACGTTTGCTAGATACTTTGTTGGCTACTTGAGTGACCAAGGATTTCAAAATCGATCGATCGCAAGAAAGATATCAGCACTGCGAAGTTTCTTTCGCTTTTTAAAGGACGAAGGACATTTAGACACCAATCCCTTTGCTCAGGTCGTCTTACCAAAAGTTAAAAAAACTCAACCCAACTTTTTGTATGAATCTGATATTGATCAGTTGTTTCAATCGGTGAATAAAGATTCAAATAGTTATTACCGTGACCAAGCCATCTTAGAAGTCATGTATGGTTGTGGCCTGCGTGTCTCTGAAGTCGCTGGGATTACCTTAAAGAAACTAGATTTGCCTGCTGGTTGGCTTAGAGTCTTAGGCAAGGGAAACAAAGAACGAGTTGTTCCAATGCATCCATTGGTGGTTGAGAAGATCAAAAACTATTTGGCCAATGAGCGAGGAAACACGTCAGAAACCGCTTTGTTTTTGAATCAACGTGGGACACCACTTAGTGCTCGAGGACTTCGCATGATTTTAGATAAATTATCCAATGACGCAGGCATTGCCCACGTGCATCCGCACATGTTACGCCATTCGTATGCGACACATTTACTCAATCACGGCGCCGACTTACGAAGTGTCCAAGAACTACTTGGTCATGAGCATTTATCAAGCACTCAAATTTACACTCATGTATCCAATCAAAACTTACAAAATCAAATTCAAACCAAACACCCAAGGAGGAAACAATGAAGCGTCGATTCGAAGTAGTCTCAACGTATGATAATGTTGTTCTTCCCAAACGTGCGACTCGTCATAGTGCAGGATATGATTTGCATGCAGTCAAAGAAACGCGTATTGAACCCAAACAAATGGGATTAGTCCCAACAGGCGTCAAAGCGTACTTTTCAGAAAATGAAACGTTACTGATTTATGCGCGCAGTTCCTTGCCAATGAAATATGGACTCATGCTTCCCAACGGGGTTGGGGTGATTGA
>JAGYLA010000061.1 GCA_018401215.1 Bacilli bacterium
TGAAGCCGTCGAGGAGGAGCCGGTTGACGAACCAGTCGATGAACCTGTCGACGAGCCGGTTGAGGAAGAACCCGTAACCGAAGACGAGGAGTCAGTCACGGAAACCGTTGACGACGAACCGGAGGAAGAGGAATCAACAGAATCCACCGTGTTCAATGCGCAAACTCTTGCCAATTATGATGGTCGAGAAGGCCGTTCCGCTTACATTGCCATCGATGGAGTTGTGTATGATGTCACTTCATCTCCACGTTGGCGAAATGGACAACATAATGGATTTCAAGCCGGCCAAGACTTGTCTCGTCAAATTCCTCAAAACCACCGTGCGGACATGCGATTTGAACGCTTTCCCGTCGTGGGAACGTACGAATAAAAGAAAACAACCACATTCGTGGTTGTTTTTTATAAGTCAAAGTTCACTTTGGTGAGTTCTTCGGACAACTTCCATAAGAGTTTCGCGTCATGTATCGAACGCGATGCAGTACTTGCTTTTGCTTCTTTGGGTTGGCCTTTGATTTCCATGAACCCATCGGGTCCAATGAATTCACCACCGACTAATGTGTCATTCACAACAGCTTCAATGGTGGGCAGTGCCCCCATCTTTGCGGATTGAATAAAGATTTCAAACAATTGAAAGACGCGGCGTTTCAGTGGTCCACTTGCGAGTTGGTCAAACAAATTGGTTTTTGCCACCCCAGGATGCACCACAATGCTTTGGGCATCGATATTGAACTCTTTGAATTTTCGATCAAGTTCAAACCCAAACAATACATTGGCAAGTTTTGAGCGACCATAGGACGCTTGCGGCGAGTAACTGTTTGGTTTTTCAAATTGTAAATTTTCAAAGTCCATCTTCCCCCCTCGGTGAGCAAGTGATGAAACCGTGACGACACGAGATCCAGGGGTGGATTGAATCAAGGGAAGCAACAATCCAGTTAAGGCAAAATGCCCCAAGTGATTAATGCCAAATTGATATTCAAACCCATCGGAAGTTTGTTGGAGTGGTCCATACATGACGCCAGCATTATTGACCAATGCGTCAAGCCTGTCAAACTTTGAGGTGAATA
>JAGYLA010000007.1 GCA_018401215.1 Bacilli bacterium
TCAATGGTCAAGTCGCAACGTTCAACCATGGCGTCTTGAAAGAACCGTTTGATTTTCTTAAAGTTGGCGATAGCTTGGTCGATGGGTCAATCTTGGGTGACGTCAATGAAGTGGTATTAAAAGACCGTGAGTTGTTGGGTCGTGATGGCATTCTGTTTATCATTGGCAATGTTGACGCCAGAGCTCATAAACTGGTTGGACCCGTTGAACTTGTCTCTCATGGCTTTGCGATTGAGACTGAAACACCTGAGGTCTTTCAGTCGATCAAACAAGTCGCTACGAAGGCATGCGAAGACCATTTGATGGAAAAGTATGTCGAATGGAACACGATGAAACAAGAAGTCAAAGATGCAGTATACAAACATTTGATGACGTCAATTCACCGTGCGACCTTGATTATTCCAATCATGATTGACACGGTTCGTCATTAAACAATCTCACCTGATGTAAAATCGGGTGAGATTTTTGTTTAAGATGTTAATTTGAAGTCATTGGTTTGTTATAATTATTTGAACTAAAATCTTATGGAGGAAATAAATGAAAAAATTATTGACCTTAATGTTGTCAGTAACGCTTGTCTTTGGGCTTGCAGCATGTGCTGAAACAGCGACAGAACCAACACCAACGACACCCGAAGAGACAACACCTGAAGAGACGACACCTGAGACTCCTACCTTCCGTATCGCGATGGTTACGGACATTGGAGACATTGATGACCGTAGTTTTAACCAAGGTACTTGGGAAGGTGTTGTTGCGTTTGCAGAACGTAATAACATTACTCACCGTTATTATCGTCCCCTTGAAGGCGGAACTGCAGCATCCTTAGATGCCATTGCATTGGCCGTTCAAGGTGGAGCAGAAATTATTGTGACGCCAGGGTTCTTATTTGAACCGGCGATCTTCCAAGCGCAACAATTGTATCCAAATGTTCGCTTTGTCTTGATTGACGGCGTTCCACAACCGGGAGATTTCTCTGAATTTCTCGTTGCTCAAAATACCGTATCGATTTTATTTGATGAACACGAATCCGGATTCTTAGCAGGTTATGCTGCCGTTCAAGACGGCTTCCGTGAATTAGGCTACTTTGGTGGCGTTGCCGTACCAGCCGTCGTCCGTTTCGGCGTTGGCTTCATTGCCGGTGCGAATTATGCTGCAGAAGAACTGGGTGTCACAATTAGTTTAGGTAGTGACCGTTTTGATTACTTTGGTAGCTTTGCTCCAAGTGATGACAACAAAAACGCTGCGGCTGCTTGGTACTTACAAGGCACAGAAATCATCTTCGTTGCTGCCGGTGGTGCAGGAGCGAGTGTGATGGCTGCAGCTGAAGAAGCTGGCGCAAAAGTCATTGGCGTTGACGTCGATCAAGCTGGAGAGTCCACAACCGTGGTCACCTCTGCCTTGAAACAATTAGGCGTCGTTGTCGAACAAGCCTTACAAGCATGGTTGGATGGCGCATTCCCAGGCGGAGAAACTCAAGTCAAGGGTGCTTCAAACCAAGGTGTTGGGCTACCTGCTGACTTCTCACGCTTCAACAACCCAGCGGCAACAGAAGCTGCGTATGATGCGATTTATCCATTGGTTGCAAGTGGCGAAATTGATGTCCCTGCAACATACGAAGAGTTGGTTGCATTCTTAACAGCAGAAGGTATTAGTACCGCAAACATTCCATTGCAAAGTGATGTCGAGTAATTTCGACACTAAAGAGAGACTTCGGTCTCTCTTTTTTTTTGCGCTCTTGTTATAATAACGAATGAGGTCTATATGGAAACCATCATTGAAATGCGTGGAATTCGTAAAGCATTCCCTGGTGTTGTCGCAAACGACAACATCAATTTGGTTGTTGCCCCAGGAGAAATTCATGCGATTTTAGGGGAAAACGGTGCGGGCAAAAGTACATTAATGAGTATTTTGTTTGGGCTGTATAAAGCCGATCGCGGTGAGATTTTCTTACGCGGTGAACCCGTGTCGATCGATAACCCCAATGACGCAACGCGACTTGGAATTGGGATGGTTCACCAGCATTTTAAACTGGTCCATAACTTTACCGTCACAGAAAACATTGTGCTTGGCCAAGAAGACCGTGCCAATGGCTTGATTCAATTAGAAGAAGCCAAACAAAAAATTATTGCCTTGTCTGATCAATACGGATTAAAGGTCAATCCAGATTCATTGATTGAGGACATCAGCGTTGGGATGCAACAACGCGTTGAAATTTTAAAAATGCTTTATCGTGATGCGGATATTTTAATTTTTGACGAACCAACTGCGGTCTTGACGCCGCAAGAGGTGCAAGAATTAATCAATGTCATGAGAGAGTTAAGCAATGAAGGAAAAACCATCATCTTGATTACGCACAAACTTCATGAAATCAAATCGATTGCTGACCGTGTCACCGTCCTTCGTAAAGGTGCCCAAGTTGCTGTCCTTGACGTGGCAACTTCATCGATCGCAGACATGGCTGAAGCAATGGTTGGACGGCCTGTCGTGTTTGACCTTCAAAAGGCTGAAAGTACGCCTGGCGATGTCGTCCTCAGCGTTCGTGGGTTGAGTGTGTATTCACCGGTCTATAAGAAGAATGTGGTCAACGATATGACGTTTGATGTTCGCCGCGGTGAAATCTTGTGCATTGCGGGCGTCGAAGGCAATGGACAAACCCAATTGATTGAAGCGATTGCTGGATTGACAGAGTCTCAAGGGGAAGTATGGTTGCTGGGGGAAAACATCTCAGACGACTCGATTCGCGAGCGGAACCTCAAGGGGATCAGTCATATTCCAGAAGACCGTCATAAACACGGTTTGGTGTTGGATTTTAAATTGTCAAACAACCTCATCTTACAAAACTATTTTGAACCGCCAATGCAACGTCGAATGATGTTGAACTTTTCAAACATCAATGAATTTTCTGCCTCCTTGATTGAACGCTTTGATGTTCGTTCAGGCAAAGGCATTCATACCAACACTAGAAGCATGAGTGGAGGTAATCAACAAAAGGCAATCATTGCAAGGGAAGTCATTCGAGATACCGACTTATTGATTGCGGTGCAACCAACCCGTGGTTTGGATGTTGGAGCAATCGAGTACATCCATCAACAACTAATTGCGCAACGCGATCAAGGCAAGGCCGTCTTGATGGTCTCGCTTGAACTGGATGAAGTGTTGTCCGTTTCCGATCGAATTTTGGTCATGTTTGAAGGCAATCACATGGGTGAATTTGACGCGGCGACAGTCTCTGATTCTGAGCTAGGTGTCGCGATGGCAGGAGGCAATCGATGAAACGATGGTGGCAGCGTTCTGCATTAGCAGAAAATGAATTGTTTGTCTCATCGCTTTCCAGTGTTTTAGCGATTGTGATTGGTTTATTGTTTGGATTTTTACTGATGGTTGTGGTCTCCCCTTCCGAGAGCATTCAAGGTTTCCGGATTATTTTAACCGGGGGGTTCAATGATGGGCTGCTGAGTGTGGGTTCAATGATTGTGTTTGCAACGCCACTCATTTTTACGGGCTTGTCGGTCGCATTTGCGTACCGTACGGGACTGTTTAACATTGGTGCATCCGGCCAATTGATGATGGGAGCACTTGCAGCAACGGCCGTTGGTGTGCCACAGTGGTGGCGCTATGAAGGTGAACTTCGCATTGCGATGGACAATCCATTTCTCCAATTGGGGTCTTGGCACTGGGTCGCTGCACTGCTTGCCGCACTGCTTGCTGGAGCATTGTGGGGATTGATTCCTGGCGTATTGAAAGCGTATTTTAACGTCAATGAAGTGGTCGCTACCATCATGTTAAATTACATAGCGATGTTTGTGAATTCACTAGTAATCACAAGATATTTGTTCAACAGTTTGATTGGTAGAGCGTTCTCGGTGGTACCAACCGCCTTGTTTCCCCGAATGGGGATGGAGAACATCTTTACCGATGGGCTGCGAAGTTCGCAAGCAAACGTTAGTTTCTTCATCGCGATTTTTTTTGTTATTGTCATCTATTTTGTCTTGAATTACACGGTCTTTGGGTATGAACTCAAAGCCGTAGGCTTTAACCGCGATGCGGCAAGATATGCCGGCATGAATGCAAAGCGAAATTTGATGTTATCGATGATGATCTCGGGTGGCCTTGCAGGAATGGGTGGCGCGAGCTTGTATTTGTTTGCGGGTCGAAACTTAGACCCTGTCTTACAAATCTTACCGCAAGGCTTTGACGGCATTGCGATTGCGCTGCTTGGGCTTGGTTCGCCGATTGGGGTGTTCTTTGCGGGGATGTTTTTCTCCAGTTTAAAAGTCGGTGGGCAATTTCTTCAGTTGCTTAGCTTCCGAATTGAAATCATTGATATTATCATCTCGGTGGTTATTTATTTGGCTGCCCTAAGTTTGATTTTGAATCGACTAGTCCTATACGTCTTAAAGCGGGAGAAACAATAATATGGAAGTCTTATATTTTATTCTCCAGTTGGCACTTGCTTCGTCGGTTCCGCTGGCCTTGGTCGCATTTGGTGCCTTGTTTGCTGAACGTAGTGGGGTGATTAACATTGCGATGGAAGGAATCATGGTAATGGGTGCCTTTGTTGCTGCGGCAATGATTGTCGTGATGGAAGGACTCGGTGTCCCAGCGCAATGGATTGTCGTTGCTGCCTTGGCGATTGGCTTGGTCGTCGGCGCCGTCTATTCGTTGCTTCACGCCTTTGCATCAATCAACATGAAAGCCAATCAAATCATTAGTGCAACTGCACTCAATTTGTTTGCGCCAGCGTTTGCGATCTTTATGGCTCGTACATACAGTCCAGACGGAACTCGCCAAATCATTTTGGGGCAAAACTATAAAATTACTGCGGTTCCTGTGTTGTCTGACATTCCATTTCTTGGGCCAATTCTGTTTCAACAAGCATTTTTGTCAACGTATGTAGGGATTGTCTTTTTTATCCTTAGTTATATCGTGTTGTTTAAAACACGCTTTGGCTTACGCTTACGTGCCTGCGGGGAAAATCCCAGTGCCGCGGATAGTGTCGGGATTAACATCTATAAAATGCGATATGCAGGCGTAGTGATTTCTGGTGCCTTTGCCGGCATGGGTGGCGTCATCTTTTTACTAAGTTTTGCGACAACCTTTTCAGCAACCGTCAATGGGTTTGGCTTCTTGGCGATTGCGGTCTTGATCTTTGGTCAGTGGAAACCGCGTCGAATCTTAGTTGCTGCGGCATTCTTTGGCTTAATGCGTGTGGTTGCTTCTGCGTATGAAGTGATCCCGTTCTTGAACACCCTTGGTGTTCCACGACAAGTTTATTCGATCATTCCTTACGCGGCGACGCTGGTCGTCTTAGCGTTTGTTTCCAAGCATTCGGCCGCTCCCCGAGCAGCAGGTCAGCCGTATGATGCGGGAAAACGATAGTCTCAAACGTGCGTTTGTGATAGCATAGGAAAAGAAGAGGATGGAACGTGAAAAGTAAAACATTTGCCGTAATCGGCTTGGGTTCGTTTGGCCGAAGTATTGCTGATCAATTGCTTGAGTTGCATGCCGATGTCTTATTGATTGATCGGGATGAAAAACGCATCAATGGGTTCATTGATCGCGCAAAAAATGCTGTGATTTGTGATTCAACCGATGAAAAAGCACTCGTTGACGCTGGGATTAAAAGTGTCGATCATGCGATTATCTGTATTGGTGCTGACATTCAAGCGTCGATTTTGACGTCCTTGATTCTCAAAGACTTAAACATTCCCATGATTACCGTCAAAGCCCAAAACGACTATCATAAAAAGTCTTAGAGCGACTGGGCGTCAATGAAGTTCTCCAACCAGAAACTGAAATGGGCCGCCGACTTGCCAAACGGGTGATTCGATTCAATCATTGGAAATCTTTGAATTGACCGAGGATTACTCATACGCAGAAATTTTATTGCCCCGGACTTTGAAGGCAAATCGATTATGGACTTGAATGTTCGTCAAACCTACAAAGTGAACATTGTCGCCATTCGTCGCGGTGGTGAGATTTTAATTCCTGATCCCCTAGACAACTTTCAATCGAGTGATCAATTGCTCGTGGTGGGGTCCAACAAAGCAATCAGTAAATTATAAAGGTCACGCAAGTGACCTTTTCTCTAGGGGATAAATTTGATAGTATCATTCTAGGAGAACCAATGAAAAACTTACGTCCCTTCACGATTCAAAAAAATGTGTTGAAACACCCTGTCGCTTCTGTTCAAGTCTCGATGGGAGATACGGTTGTGCTGTGTAGTGTAACGATCGAAGAAAAAGTACCGCCGTTTTTGCGAGGCCTTGGAAAAGGTTGGATTACCGCGGAATATGGGATGTTACCCACGGCGACGCATGAACGGACCAATCGTGAAGCCAAACGGGGTCAACAAAATGGCCGCACCCAAGAAATTCAACGGTTGATTGGTCGCAGTTTACGAGCGGGCATTGACCTAAAAAAACTAGGGGAGCGTTCGATTATCGTGGACTGTGATGTCATTCAAGCCGACGGTGGCACGCGTTGTGCATCGATTACTGGAGGCTTCATTGCCTTGGAAATGGCGATCACACAACTCCTCACCGCTGGAACCCTGAGCGAATCTCCAATCATTGAGCGGATTGCGGCAGTGAGTGTTGGAATCTTGAACGAAGAAGTGATGTTGGATTTAGATTATGCGGCTGACAGTGCCTGCAGTGTCGACATGAACGTAGTGATGACGCAAACGGGTCGCTTTGTCGAAATTCAAGCGTCCGGTGAAGAAGCAACCTTTACGCCAGCACAACTGCAAGCGATGCTTGCGCTTGCTGCGTCAGGCATTCAAACCATATTTGATGAAGCCTAAAGTACTGTTTGCAACGCAAAACAAACACAAGCGCGATGAACTCGCTCGCTTGCTGCCAACGATTGACGTTGTCATGTTAGATAATGATGTCATCATGCCCGAAGAAACCGGCGTGACCTTTGAAGGCAATGCACTCCTTAAAGCTAGAGGGTTTGCTCAAACCCGTGAAATGTGGGTCTTGGCGGATGACTCTGGGCTTGAAGTCGATGCCCTTGACGGCGCTCCTGGTGTCTATAGTGCTCGCTATTCTAGTGAGGGCACGGACGAAGCCAATCGTCAAAAAGTACTTCAAACATTGAACGGGACACCATCCTCAGCCACGATGGTTAGTGTCATGGCTCTGGTGAGCCCCACAGGCAACCAAGTCACGACCCGAGGTCAAGTGCGAGGCACGATTACAACAGCTCGCGGTGATTATGGGTTTGGCTATGACCCGATCTTTTATGTGGACTCCCTGAAGAAAACCTTTGGCGAAGTGACCCCGGAAGAAAAAAGTCGTTTGTCGCATCGCGCTCTTGCTGTTAAACAATTAATAGATACACCCTTATGGAGGAATTTTCTCAATGGAACAGATTGAACAACTTGTTACTGGATACCTGAACGAACCAGCCACCATCGAATCACGATTGATGGGTGGGATGAGTAATCAAATGTATACGATGATCTATCAAGGGTCTCGTTGTACGTTTCGTCTGCCAGGAAAAAACGCATCGATGTTTGTCGATCGACACATTGAATTAAAAAATATTGAAGCGGTGCGTCCGCTAGGAATCAACAACGATACGATTTTGTTTGATACAGCCAATGGCTATAAAGTAGCGACATACGTCGAAGGCACACCGTTTTCACAATTAGAGGATTTGCATTTAACGCAAGCAGCCGGTGTCTTACATGAACTCCACGATTCCACCGTTGTCTTTGAAAATGATTATGACCCGTTTGCTCGTTTGGCGTTGTATGAGTCCTATCATCGTCATCAAACCCACGAGTACAACGAAACTGTAGCTCGCTTTACAACATACAAAGACTGGTTGATGAGTCAACCCAAAGTAGCGGCACACAACGATGCGCAGCGCTCTAATTTTGTCCTCGCTGGGGACAAAACCTACTTGCTTGACTGGGAATTTGCGGGAAACAATGACCCATTGTATGATGTTGCTTGTTTTGGCAACATTAGCTTTGATCATGCATTAGCGTTATTGCCCGTATATTTGGGCAAAGAGCCCTCTGCAGATGAAATCAAGCGTTTGACCTTGTGGCGCACCTTTCAAGCCTTACAATGGCATAATGTTGCCTGGTACAAAGATGACATTGGGTTGTCCGCAGAACTCCAGGTTGATTTTGCTGCTGTGGCCCAAAAATACTTGACCTTAGCGAACACATTACTAGCTCAGGTAACGTAATGGACTGGCTTCGCGATGGATTAGCGAAGCTATTACTCCAAACACCCCAAGACGCCTTTACCGAATCGGTGCTTGTGGTGTTTTTTGAGACCCCTATGGTGTACCGGTATGTCAAAGGTCGGGTTTATGACAAACCACTAACCAATGACTTAGACCCGCAATTACTGGCGGCATTTGACAACCAACAAGACATCCGTTTGCTGCAAGCAGACACGATGCGTTCACCCTACAGCAATACCCCATTTACCCATCAATACTTGCATGTTTATGCTCTTCCTCAAGGACTCTTGTTGGTGCAACAAAAGGAGTATGACGAACTGCTTGATTCCATGGGACTGTTACTTACCGCAATGACCCTGTTACTCCAACAAGCTCAGTTGCATCAACAATTAAACCGCTACCGCGACTGGTTGACCAAAGCAGGGATGAATCATACGAGCGGAACTCTTCAGGCTGATCATGAATACTTCACCCCCTATCCCGCCCCTACATTTGAACAAACCACCGATGGCTTTTATCCATATCACGCGCTAGCGCTCAACATGACGACTCCGTACTCGGTAATTGAAGTAATCATTTCTGCGCATTCAACCCGGTTATTTCACGTTCATCCAACATGGTATCAACGCGACAATGCCTATTATATGAGCGTACCAACGCTCGACAAACGGGTGATCAATCGATATGTCAATGAGGTGTTGAAGCAGTTTGCTGAGCCGTTTGAGCAACCAATGATTTCAGTCGCTCGCAGCACGGATCCGTTGCCCTTTGAGCAGGTGCTTGCGGCGCTGCGCGACGAAGCCACACGGTACTATCCCCCCGTTCGTACTCGCTTGCTTGAGGATGTAACGGTCGCGATGGCGACCACCAAACGAATTCGCATTCGCAATCACGCCAATCAATGGGTGGCTGATTACTTTGTGCCACCTGCGATGACACTACCATGTGAGCTAGCGTGGTTGAGTGCGTTGTTATCAGTGACCCCTCCTCGAACTCGTTATGTAGAAATTAGTGAAACACTGGCAAATCATCCTGACAGCGCAACCTATTTCAAACAACACCGAATGGGTGCAATGTTTGCTAAAACATGCATCATCGCCAATCACATTCAAGGGGCACTTGCCTCGTACTTGCAAGCGAAGAATGCTATAATAGGGTCACGAGATTGGAACACGTTAATGACCACTGAAGTTGATGTTTTCTTCTTTGATCATGTCGCAACTCAAGATGATGAACCGTTGCTGGATTACTTGTATCATCGTCAAATGACGAAGGGCACCGCATTCATCTTTCCAATTCGCAATCAACAAGATGCCCTGTGGTTGATCAATCATAGTGTCGGATTGTTTTACAAAGAGGATGCCAATGAGTAAACTAATTTTAGCGGGTGGATGTTTTTGGGGCGTGGAAGCGTATTTTGCGCAGCTCAAAGGAGTGACACAAACACGTGTTGGTTACATTGATGGCAACAAACCAAACCCCACCTATGAAGAAGTCTGTGATGGTAGAGCCAATCACGCTGAAGCAGTAGAAATCATCTATGACGACTTGTCGTTGGAATCGATTTTGGATCATTACTTTCGCATCATTGACCCTACTAGCTTAAACAAACAAGGCAATGACCGTGGTGTCCAGTACCGGACTGGGATTTATACGTCCAGTGTGGCGGACTTAGAACGCATTGCCACATGGATTACGAAGAAGCAAGAAGAATACAGCAAACCGATTGTTGTTCAATTGAAACCAGAAAGTCCGTTTTATGAAGCGGAACCCTATCACCAAGACTACTTAAAGAAAAATCCGAATGGCTATTGCCACATTGATTTGGGCTTAGCCAGCAAGGACGAACGAAAGGCAGGACATTAAATGGAAACAGTAGTAGCACTCACACTGTTAATCGCGATTGTTGGGTTGTATTTATGGGGCTATACGATGAATGGTCGAACACCATATCCAGAAGGTGTCGTACCCATTCTAAGTTGTGAAATTTGTACCACTACATGCCACGTACACCCAGATAATATGACAGAAGCACTACGAAATGCACTTGCACAAGCGAACCAATTGCCCGATTGTGAGACCAAAGTCCAATAGGGCTTTTTTCTTTTAATTGGGTCGCTTTGCTATGCTACAATGAATCGATTGAGGTCGCTATGATTATTAACTGGGATCAATATTTTATGGGTGTTGCAAGCTTGTCTCGCTTGCGCAGTAAAGACCCCAATACTCAAGTCGGTGCTTGCATTGTCAACGAACGCAAACGAATCATTGGGATCGGCTACAACGGCTTTCCGTTTGGCGTCCAAGATGCGGAGTTTCCGTGGCAACAAGACGGCTCCTTTTTAGACAGCAAATATGCCTATGTTGTCCATGCTGAAGCCAACGCCATTTTAAATGCGACCACCTCGTTGTTCAATGCCACTTTGTATGTCAATTTATTTCCCTGCAACGAGTGTGCGAAATTGATCATTCAATCTGGCATCAAAGAAGTCGTTTATGCCAGTGACAAGTATGCCGACAAAGACTTTACCATCGCCAGCAAACGAATGTTTGATGCCGCCAATGTCAAACTGCGTCAAATCGCAGAAGTCGATGTGGACATCAAACTATGAAGCTTGCGGGCTTACTCGTTCTCAATGCCCTTGCGTTGTATTTAGGGGTATTCATTCAAAATGACCAAATCATTCAAATGCCTGGTGGCTTGATTGCGATTGAAGAGCGCATCATCTTGGAGGAATCGTTTGCGGTCGATGGGTCGTTATCGAGCGTCTTTATTTATTCATTGGATGAACATACCTTACTCTTACGAGCTCTTGCCCAAGGGGTTCCTGGTGTGCAAGTGATTGATCAATCGCCTGCGGCGATTGATTTACCTGGCAGTGAACTGAATTTACGTGGTCGATTGCTCTATGAATCAAGCATTACCGCTTCTTTGATTCAAGCCTTTCAAGCCGCCAACATGGAAATTGTGACTGAATTTGTTGGCCTGCGTGTAGTTTTTAATTACAACGATTCTCCGATTCGCATTGGTGAGTTGTTAACCACGGTCGATACTCTTCCCATTACGTCACTTGCGATGTTTGTCGAATACATTGAAGACAAAGAGACGATTACGTTGAATGAGGGATTTCAAATCTCGCGTCGTGAAGACGGATTCTTTGGCATGACAGTCGCCGAAGAAGCCGTCATCGTTGAGACACAAATTGGGTACTCCATCATTGAACAAAACGTCCAAGGTGGTAGTGGTGGGTTGATGCAAACACTCAGCTTATACAACCGGTTGATCGAAACGGACATTACCAAAGGCTTGAATATCGCGGGAACTGGTACGATGAGTGTTTCAGGCACCGTCGGACCAATTGGTGGCGTGAGGCAAAAAGTCATTGCTGCAGCCCGCGAAGGCGTTGATGTGTTTTTGGTTCCGCTAGAGGACTATGACGACGCGCTTGCCGAACTCCATTTGCTTCGCTCATCGATGCAGTTGATCGCGGTGGAGACCTTTAGCGATGCGGTGGAAGCGCTGGACGATTTATGAAACGCGACTGGTTTGAACAAGACCGCTTTGACTTCAGCCGTGGTACCCTCAAAGAGCAAGGGTTTCGGGTTGTCAAAGCCATGGGGTTGACGCTGTTTGTGTTCTTTGCTCCAGCGGTATTGGTCGCCAACATGTGGGTGTTTTATACACTGTATGAAGGCATTGGCTTTGCGATTACCGTTGGTGTGTCGACCATTTTGTTTGCGGGAATCTTTGGCTATTTGGATACGCGCTTGACGAGCATTCCGCATTCCCAACCTAGCACACTTGCGTGGTTGTATTTATTACTCTCATTGCTACTTCATTTGTTGATTGTGGCATTGTTTTAGGAGAACGTATGATTGTTTCTTTGTTGATTATTGTGTTCTTGGTTGCCCTTGATCAATTCACCAAATGGTTGATTTTATCTTCGTTTACCCTATTTGAATCCCGCGTGTTGATCGATGGATTTTTGTCGTTGACACGCCGGTTCAATACGGGGGCAGCGTGGAGTTTGTTTGAAGGACAAATCGAGTTTTTCATTATCATTACCGTTGTTGCCATGGGGTTGTTTGTTGTCTTACTCAAAGAAGCGCTAACCAAGCGTCAGCCGTGGCAGTGGATTGGTTTGAGTGTGATGATTGGTGGTACGATTGGCAATTTCATCGATCGGTTGCGATTTGGTGGGGTTGTTGATTTTATCGATGTGTTTATTTTTACATATGATTTCCCCGTATTTAATGTGGCTGATAGTGCATTGACGGTGGGGTTGATCGCGTTCATGATTGGAGTGTGGTTGGATGAACGACGTCCTCGTCCAAACGAGTGATCGGTTGGATAAGTACTTAGCAGCAAATACGGCCTTTTCGCGTGCGATGATTCAAAAAATGATTGACGCGGGATTGGTTAGTGTAAATGAGGAATTAGAAAAGGCCAGCTACATCGTTCAACCTGGCGATTTGATTGAATACGAAGAACTGCCCCGAGTGCCAACGTCCATTACTCCAGTCAAAATGGAGTTGGACATTGTGTATCAAGACGATGACATCGCCGTGGTCAACAAACCTTCAGGGCTGGTGGTGCATCCCGGGCCGGGTCATTATGATGCGACCCTTGTGCATGGGCTACTTGAATGTTTGAGTGGTCTGTCAGGCATTGGTGGCGTGATGCGTCCGGGGATTGTCCACCGGATCGACAAAGACACCTCAGGCTTGCTTGTTGTTGCCAAACACGACGCTGCCCATGAGATGTTAAGTGAAGCGCTCAAGCAACACGAGATCAAGCGAGAATATCTTGCGATCGTTCATGGCGTGCTCGATCACGATCAAGGGAAAATTGACGCGCCGGTTGGCCGCAGTGTCCACAATCGATTGTTGATGGATGTGGTCAAAGATGGCAAACGTGCAGTAACACACTTTGAAGTGGTAGAACGCTTTGCCAAACATACCCTAGTCCGTTGTCGTTTGGAAACCGGACGAACGCATCAAATTCGTGTTCACTTTAAATACATCGGATATCCAATTGTTGGTGACCCACAATACGGTCCCAAAAAAGACACCTCATTGACGGGTCAGTATTTACATGCGATTGCCTTAAGCTTTGCGCATCCAATCACCAAAGAAGAATGCCAATTTGAAACGCCGATTCCCTCATCCTTCACCGACTATATAAAAACAATCCAAACCGCTTAATCGCTGGCTTGGATTTTTTTTAAGTTTTTAAAATGGAGTTTTGCGTAATGGCCCCATTGTTCCTGGTCCAACCGTTGAAACAAGGGTGCGGCTGCAGCGTCCACCAGGGCACCAGCCCCTTTGGGCAGCGTTTGGTTGAGTTGGCGCTCTAACACGTCCCACGATTCTAAAAAGTAATAACGAGCAAGAATGGACGCGGCGGCGACCGCAATGAATTTTGATTCGGCTTTGGTATGAAATTCAATCGTGTTGTGGACAGTGCGTTGATGGGTTAAGTATTCAAAGTATTTTTTTTCGTGAACAAATTGGTCCATTACGACCGGAACGGGTCCGGTTTGTTCGAGCAATTCTAAGATTGCTCGGTTGTGCAGCAAGGCTTTGATGTGATTCAAGTTTGGGTGTTTGGCATACAGTTTATTGTAATACTCTGGCATCAATACCACTTGGCGATGCGGAATCAAGGGCACCATAGCCTTTGCTAAGGTACGAATCATTTGGTCGGAGAATCCTTTGGAATCACCAACCCCTAATTTGAGTAAATATGCTTCGTGTTCGGTATTGACGAATGCCGCACAGACAACAACGGGACCAAAAAAATCCCCAGTACCCACTTCATCAGTTCCCATGTGGGCACGAAAACTTCCGGCAAACACGGTTTGCCATTCTTGAAAATGCTCCGTTGCAGCAGTGCCTTGAAAGACAATGGACCCGGACTCATAGACGGTAATCACACAATCAGTCAGTTTGATGACACCTTTGATGTGCGCAACCTTTGAGGGGTCAACAAAACGCCCATAACTTTCTAAGAGCAACTCGACTTGTTTCTTGTTTGCTTTTATAACTTCATTCATACCATGTATTTTAGCAAACGGTTTGTTAAAATAATATGACATGAGACAAGATAACACGACATTGGAATTAGACAAGGTCCTAGAACTCGTCAGCGGCTATGCAATGTCACCGATGGGCCAAACGACGATTTTAGAAAGCAAGCCTTCTTTTGAACGCCCGCAAGTCTTAGCGCAAATGGCCGACACCGAAGCGGCATGGCTTGCGACGCAGCGACTTGGTGCCCTGCCACGCGATGGGATCACTGATGTGCGTCCGTTGGCCAAGCGTTTGTTTGCGCAAGGAACACTCAGCGGATTGGACTTTCGTGCCTTGGCGATGCATTATAGTGCCGTCAAGCAAGCGATCTCGTACCACAACCGGTATGTACAACTTCAAGACTTGCCAAAGCACTTAAGTCAGTACTTTTCCCAACTTCGATACCAAGAATCGATTCACTCCATGCTCCTGCATGCGGTGGATGACGAAGGATTGTTTTTGGATGCGGCATCGATTGAACTTGCAACGATTCGCAAAGCAATGCGGTCTGTTCAATCAACGATTCAACAACAAATTCAAAAAGCACTCTCTACGTATAGTAAACACGTTACCGACTCGATCATTACCAAACGCAATGACCGCTTTGTGATTCCAGTTCGGGCGGAAAGCAAACACGTCGTCAAAGGCATTGTCCAAGACGTCTCTAGTTCGGGGGAAACGTTTTTTATCGAACCGCTTGCTGTCATTGAACTTGAAAACAAGTACCGCGAATGGGTCCGCAAAGAAAGCGATGAAATCGATGCGATTTGTGTCGCGATGTCGGAGCAATTGACTCCATTTCACGAAGAAATGAAACAAAATGTCACGGTCTTGATCGACTTGGATGTGCTCTATGCCAAAGCCGCGTATGCGATAGAAACAACCTCGGTACCGATTCATTTTGATGAACCGATTCGCTTGCTGCAAGCGCGTCACCCGTTATTAGACCCTGCCACAGTCGTCGCCAATGACTTTTATTTTGATGACGTCAAAGCGATTTTGATCACTGGCCCAAACACCGGGGGAAAAACCGTCGCCTTAAAAACCTTCGGATTGCTCTCGCTAATGGCTCAAACCGGGCTCTTGTGTCCGGTCAAAGAAGGGTCTCAACTTCGCATCTTTGATGGAGTGTTTGCTGACATTGGCGATGAACAATCGATCGAACAATCGTTGTCCACATTTTCTTCCCACATGAGCAACATGATTCGCATCATGAAAGAAGCAACCAAAGATTCGATGGTCTTACTCGATGAGCTGGGGTCAGGCACCGACCCCAAAGAAGGCGCAATGCTTGCGATTGCGTTGGTAGAGTACTTTATCAACAAAGGCTGCATGGTCATGGCCACAACGCACTACTCTGAGCTCAAAGGCTTTGCTTTGGTGCATCCGTTATTGATCAATGCCTCCACCGAGTTTGATGTTGAAGCATTGGCACCGACGTACAAACTTCACATTGGTCTACCCGGTGCCTCAAATGCGATCGCGATTGCTCGCCGTTTGGGGATGGATGAATCGGTCTTGTCCCAAGCATTGGAAGGATTTTCTAGCGACGAAGCTTTTGTCGCGTCATTGACCGAAGAATTGAAACAACAAAAAATCAAATACGAACAATTGGTCGAACAACTGCTTGTGGATCAACATCAACTCGACCTGGACCACGAACAACTCACCGCAAAGGTCGCGGCGTTAGAAACGCAGCGGTTGCATTTTGAAAAAGAGAAACAAGCAAAAATTCAAGTCGCCATCGATGAGCTCAAAGCCTACACCGATGAGGTGGTGAAAGAACTTCAAGAAAAAGCCGATGTTCGTCATCATGAAGTGATTGAAGCGAAAGCAAAAATTCAAGCCCTGCAACCCAAAGAAGAAGTCATTTCGTCTAAAGTATTGAAATACAAGGTGAATGAAGATGTGTTTGTTTCGACCTACAATCAATCGGCCGTGATTGAAAAAGTGTTGCCCAATAACATGTATCAAATTCGGATGGGGATTTTATCGCTTAGTGTGCATGCGAGTGAACTAAAGAAAACCGAACAAGAGCAAGTCAAACGCAAAAGTTCGATTCGCTACCAAGAAAAATACATTAGTTCACAATGTGACATTCGTGGTCAACGCTTTGAAGAAGCGATGTTAACGGTCGAAAAATATCTCGATGATTGTTTGACCTCAACCTTGAAACAAGTCTCGATCATTCATGGCTTTGGTACCCATGCCCTGCGCCAAGGTGTCCAAGAATTATTGAAAAAAACACCAGGCATCGACCACTTCCATTACGGTGAACCGGCCGAAGGGGGTCAAGGCGTCACCGTGATTCATTTTAGTTAAAGTATATTGGTTGCCGCAACTGATAAAAAGAGAGTAAGATAGTCTCGTAGTCGAAGGAGGATAATACATGTTAGTATATGCGACTGATGCAACAATTACTGAAGAAATCAAAGCGGGTGTATCCGTGGTGGACTTTTACGCCGACTGGTGTGGTCCATGTAAAATGATTGCGCCAATCTTGGAACAATTGGGCGAAGAACGTCAAGATTTTAAAATCGTTAAAATCGATGTTGATGCCAACCAACAATCTGCCGTCCAGTACGGAGTGCGTAACATCCCAACGTTGTTGATTGTCAAAGATGGTGTTGAAATTCACCGTCAAGTTGGATTTGTTCCCAAACCAAAACTGGTTGAATTGATCAACTCAAGCTTATAAGAGAAGCGATTCTCTTATTTTCTTTGCTCGGGTGGTAGTGATACAATATCCACATGAATTCATGGATAGAACTATTGCTAGCTCTCTTACAAGGTCTTACAGAACCACTGCCCATCTCTTCGAGTGGGCATTTGGTCGTTGCCCAAGCGTGGCTTGGGGTGGGCGTACCTAGTTTGGCCTTTGAATCGTTCGTTAATTTAGGCAGCGTTGTAGGCGTGATAGCCTATTACCGTGCCTTTTTACTTGACGTTATCCGCCATGCTGTCAGCGGGCTAAAATCACGCTCAAACAATGCAGCATTAACCTACATTGCCCGCGTCATCCTCGCAAGTATTCCTGCGGGCTTGATTGGCTTCTTGTTTGCTGATCAAATCGGGACGCTCAGTAGTGTACGATTTGTTGGTGCGATGTTGTTGATTACTGGCTTATTGCTACTAGTTGTCTCACGTAAAACGACCAATAGTAATCAGAATGTTACGTGGTTTGATAGTCTACTCATTGGCTTGTCGCAAGCCGTAGCCTTGATTCCAGGATTGTCGCGTAGTGGGTTGACCACCATCACAGGGTTGTTTCGCGGCATCGAGTTTGATCAAGCCTTGCAGTTTAGTTTAATGATGTACATTCCAATCTCCCTGGCTGCGGGTGGCTGGAGCGTGTTGCAAGCAACGGATGCCTTTACCCCGTCATTATCATCCATTGGTAGTTTGTTCGTTGCAGCAGCCAGTACGTATTTCGTGATTGGCGTTTATCGTCGCCTTGTCGCACAGCGCCGTTTGATCTGGTTTGCAGGATATTGTCTACTCGCTGGCTTGCTTGTGTTGGTCATCGGATGAAACACGGTGTAGTTGTCATTGATAAACCAGCAGGAATGACAAGCCATGATGTCGTTAATCATTGCCGCAAGGTTCTGGGTATCAAAAAGATTGGTCACACCGGAACATTGGACCCGGATGCCACAGGAGTCTTGGTTCTTTGCATTGGCCAAGCCACGAAAATCATTCCCTTTTTGGAAGAAGCTGACAAAGGCTATGAGGCACAAATTGCCTTTGGAACCTCTACCACCACCTTGGATGCCCAAGGTGAGATCGTGGATCAAGTCCATGTGGATTCCTTGTTTTCTTTGGACGAGGCCCTTGCTGCATTAAAAGCGGTCACACAACTGAAACCACCGCAAGTTTCTGCAGTTAAAGTTGCTGGCAAAAAGCTATACGAATACGCCCGCAAAGGAATTCATGTTGATGTTGAAGCGCGGCCGATGCAAGTTCATCAAGTAGAAGTTATCAACCCCATGATACTCAAGGACGGTCATGCTGTGGTCGAACTGGCTTTAAGGGTCTCCAAAGGCAGTTACATTCGCTCGATGGTCGAGTACTTGGGTGAAGTGGTTGGTCTGCCTGCTCATTTGGCTCGCCTGCGTCGCACGCACAGCGGCGTGTTTCAATTGCGTGACGCGGTGTCACTTGAATTGTTTGATGCGGACACGCCGCTGTTGTCGATGGAAGCCGCCCTTGGGTTTGCGCAAGTGCATGTCGATGCGGCAACCCATACCGACATCACCAATGGAAAATCGATTCCCAATACGCAGGGGCACAGTGGGTATGTAACCATCATGCATCAGCATGCGTGTGCGATTTATCAAGCACAAGGAGACTGGCTGCATCCAGCCAGAGTATTTTATTATGAAGATTCATCACATTAATCAACAATCGAAGATTGATCAAATTCCTAACGGCGTTGTTGTCGCGTTAGGGTTTTTTGATGGGGTACATTTGGCGCATCAAGATTTGATTCAAACAACCATCGATACGGCCAAAGCCCATCAAAAAGAATCCGGTATCGTAACGTTTTATCCCAAACCAAGTTTTGTCTTGCGACCGACCAACGAGGAAGCGTATTTAACGCCGCTGGAAGTCAAAGCTAGAATTTGTGAGTCGCTAGGCATCGATCACTTGTTTGTGGTTGAGTTCTCGCAAGCAGTCAGTAAGCTTACCCATCAAGAATTCGTCCAAACCTATTTGTTGCCGCTCAATGTCTCACTCGTGGTGGCGGGTGATGACAATCGGTACGGGGCCAATGGAGAAGGCTCGATTCAAACGATTGGTCCAGATTCAAACAATCGCATTCAAGCAATTGAATTTCATGAGCGAGCAGTTGACGGCGAACGAATTTCTGCGAGTGCGATTCGCCGGTACTTAAGCGATGGATTTATCGAGCGAGCGAACCACTTGCTTGGCAGAAACTACCGCGTTGATGGACGGATTGTTTATGGTAAAGGTCGGGGTCAATTGATTGGCGTACCGACCGCAAACATTGCCCTTCGATATCCGTATTTGTTACCCAAAGGTGGGGTATATGCTGTGCGCTTGCTTTGGAACAATCAGGCGTATGACGGCGTGTGTAATATTGGTTATAATCCAACCTTTGGTGAAAACACCGTGAAGACGGTGGAAGTTCATCTCTTGGAGTTCAATCAGTCATTGTATGATGAATACGTTGAGGTTGAATTTCTATCCCGGATTCGCGCTGAACAAGCGTTTGCGAATGCGGATGCACTCGTTGCTCAAATTCAACAAGACATCGAGACGGCAAAGACCGTGTTTCGTACTTTACAAGCAACCAAGAGTTCGCTACAATGATAGTTGGCCTGAATCGTTGTTTCTCGCCTTCTCCGGCGGACTACATTGATCATGGCGACAATTTCAATAAGGAGAAATTATGTTAACCAAAGAATTGAAATCAAGCATCATGACGCAGTATGCGCGTGCTGAAGGTGACACCGGGTCCCCCGAAGTACAAATCGCAGTATTGACCAAAGAAATCGAAGTCTTGAACGACCATTTAAAAACCCACAAACACGATTTTCACTCGCAACGTGGGTTGTTGAAAAAAATTGGCCGTCGACGTAACTTGTTGCGTTACTTGCAAGGCAAAGATATCAACCGTTACCGTGATTTAATTCAATCGCTTGGATTACGACGATAAACACTTGTCTCAAGTGTTTTTCTTTTTTCCGCAACGATTCGCTATGATAAGATAATTTTGAAAGATGGAGATGACTATGAAACAAGTATTTACGAAAGAATTTGCCGGTCGAACCCTCGTGGTCGAACAAGGCGAACTAGGAAAACAAGCCGATGGCGCGGTCTTGGTTCGATTTGCTGACACGGTTGCTTGGTGTGTCGCGCAAGGTTCGTCCAAACCAACCTCATTGGGCTTTTTCCCATTGTTGGTGTTGTATACCGAAAAAATGTACGCCGCAGGGAAAATTCCTGGCGGATTTTTTTAAGCAGGCCGACCTAGTACCCTTGAGACGTTAACGGCACGATTGATTGACCGAACTTTACGACCGATGTTTCCTGATGGCTACAAAAACGAAGTCCAAGTGATCAATACGATCATGTCAAGCAACGAAGATCACTCAGCGCAAATGACGGCCTTGTTTGGTTCGTCACTTGCCTTAACAATCTCCTCGATTCCGTTTGAGAACCCGGTTGCTGGGGTCATTGTCGGGCGTGTTGATGGAGAATTTATTATCAACCCGACCAAAGCACAACTTGAGGCATCAGACATTGATTTGATCGTCTCGGGCAATCAAACCGCCGTCAACATGGTGGAAGCGGGTGCCAAACAAGTGAATGAAGCCGATATGATTGATGCGATTATGTTTGGTCATGAAGCGATCAAGGACTTGATTGGTTTTATTTTAGAGATCAAACAAGCTGTCGGCAAAGAATCAACCACCTACGAAGTCTTTACCCCCGATGCTGCGACCGTAACAATGGTGGAATCAACGTACAAAGAGCGAGTCTTAAACGCTGTTCAAATTGAAGAAAAGTTAGCGCGTCAAGCTGCACTGGATGCGATCAAAGAAGAACTTAGTGCCTCGCTTGGTGATGACCCAGATCCACTGGTCAAAGAAAGCGCAATGACGACCTATGATTCAATCATCAAACAAGAGGTTCGACGTTTGATTGCCAAAGAAAAAATCCGTCCTGATGGTCGTTCGCCGCAAGCGATTCGTCCATTAGACTCACAAATTGATTTGTTGCCGCGTACGCATGGCTCTGCGATGTTTACCCGTGGTCAAACCCAAGCGATGAGCATTACGACCCTTGGGGCACTGGGTGATTATCAATTGATTGATGGGTTAAATGAAGACATTGAGATGAAACGTTTTATGCTCCATTACAACTTTCCAAGCTACAGTGTTGGTGAAGTGGGTCGATACATGCCACCGGGACGCCGTGAAATTGGTCACGGGATGCTCGGGGAACGGGCATTACTCATGGTCATGCCAGACGAGATTGAATTTCCTTACACCGTACGTGTCGTGAGTGAAATCTTAGAGTCCAATGGTTCAACCTCACAAGCATCGATTTGTGCCGCAACGATGAGTTTGATGGCGGCGGGTGTGCCAATCAAAGCCCCTGTTGCGGGAATTGCAATGGGCTTGATTGAAGATGGCGACGATTATACCGTTCTCAGTGACATCCAAGGGATGGAAGATCATTTGGGTGACATGGACTTTAAAGTCGCGGGAACCGCGCAAGGTATTACCGCCTTGCAAATGGACATTAAAATTTCTGGACTCTCGCGTCAAATTTTAGAAGAAGCATTGACGCAAGCAAAAGTGGGTCGTTTACACATCTTAGAAAACATGTTGCAAGCGATTGACAAACCGCGTCCAGAAGTTAGTGAATTTGCGCCAAAAGTCATGATCATGCAAATCAAACCCGAACAAATTCGTGACGTCATCGGTTCAGGTGGGAAAATCATTACGGACATCATTGAAAAATGTGATGGTGTGAAGATTGATATCGAACAAGATGGTAAGGTCGTCATCATGCATCCAACGATGGCACCGATTTATAAAGCCAAAGCAATGATTGAAAACTTAACCAAAGAAGTGGAAATTGGTGCGATTTATCAAGGAACCGTCAAACGCGTTGAAAAGTTTGGCTGCTTCGTCGAAATATGGCCCGGCCAAGAAGGCTTGGTCCATGTCTCTAAACTCGATCACGCACGGGTAGAAAACCCCGAAGATGTTGTCAAAGTGGGCGATGTGATTCCGGTCAAAGCGATGAAAGTCGATGAAAAAGGACGCTTGGATTTATCTAGAAAAGACGCGATTCCTCGACCCGTGAGTGCACCACCTACGGCACCACCCCCAAGCAATGAGTAAAATCATTTGTATTTGTTCCCAAATTGATGAAGATACGCTTCGTCAAGCCATTCAAGCGGGCGCTGATACATTAGAAGCGATTCAAGAAGAAACCACCGCAAACACCGGGTGTTTGGGATGTACCAGACGAATCCTAGCATTGATTGAAGATGAAACCAACAAGGCGAAATAATCTCGCCTTGTTTTTGTTATAATTTGGGCATAGGGTGACATCCATGAAGACATTACAAGGGATTGGCGCATCATCAGGGTTTGGCCACGCAAAAGCATTTCGCTTGTTGCCGCCACACTTTAGCGTGGACGAAGCAACAACGTTTCAATCCAGCAAAGAATTACCGTTGTTAGAAACTGCGATCGAGCAAACGACCGCGGATTTGGTGCGCTTGGAAGAAGTCACCACAACAACCATCTCTCCAGCGGCCGCGGAAGTATTTGCGGCGCATCAATTGATCTTACTAGACCCAAGCATGGCAGACCACATGCAAGAATTGATTCAACAAGGTCATCAGGCATTGTATGCGGTCTTGCAAGCGCAACGCTTTTTCAAAGACATGTTTGCGGCGATGGATGACGCGTACATGCAAGAACGAGCCCAAGACATCGTTGATGTGACCAATCGCATCGCCACCTATGTTAGTGGTCAAGTCCCGATTGATTTGGCATTGATCAATGAACCGGTGATTTTAATTGCTCGTGATTTGGGCCCCTCAGACACTGCAGTCTTAAACAAAGCGTTCGTTCGCGGGTTTGTCACGGAGATTGGTGGTCGCACGAGTCACACCGCGATCATTGCGCGTAGTTTAGAAATTCCTGCTGTGGTTGGCGCTGTCGATGCCCTTGCAAGTGTGAACGATCAAGACATCGTCTTACTCAACGGCACAAGTGGTGAAGTCGTGGTTCATCCTGATGTAGAAACGCTTGCTCGGTTTGACCAAGCGACCAAAGAGTACGCCAAACAACAAGAAATCTTACAAACCTATGCCACCAAAGAAACCCGCACCAAAGACGGTGTTCGCATTGAACTTGCTAGTAACATCGGTAGCATCGATGAACTCGATAAAGCGGTGGAACGGCGTTCTGACGGAGTCGGACTGTTTCGCACTGAGCTGTTGTTTTTGGCCGCGTCGTCGGCACCGACCGAAGAAGCACAATTTGAGATTTATCAACGCGCGGTGACACTTGCGCAACCACATAAAATCATCTTTCGCACCTTAGACATCGGGGGTGATAAAGTCATTCCATACATGGACTTGCCCAAGGAAGACAATCCGTTTTTGGGGGTTCGCGGCATTCGCTTGAACTTGCAAGAACGAGTTCTTTTGCAAACGCAACTTCGCGCATTGGTGCGAGCAAGTGCAACCGGACCGATTCGCATCATGTTTCCAATGATCGCCACATTGGAAGAATTGCTCGATGCCAAAGCGATGGTGGAAGAAGCCAAAACGAGTCTCATCGCCGATGGAAGTCCGGTTGGGGAAATCGAGATGGGCATCATGATTGAAATTCCTGCGGCGGCGGTAGCAGCCGATGTGTTTGCGCCACATATAGACTTTTTCAGCATTGGAACAAACGATTTGATTCAGTACACGATGGCCGCAGACCGAATGAATGAAGGCGTCAAACATTTGTATCAACCGTATCACCCTGCGGTCATTCGCTTGATTTCTATGACGATTGATGCCGCTCATCGCCATGGCAAATGGACTGGCATGTGTGGCTCGATGGCCGGTGAATTAGAGGCCACCACGTTATTGCTTGCCTTAGGTCTTGATGAATTTAGCGTCTCGATTGCCTCACTTCTAGAACTTCGGGCGCATATCGCGACCATTGATACGACGGCACTTCATGGCCTCAAAGAAGCGGTTTTACAAGCAACCTCGCGCGAGCAAATCATGACCCTATTGAAGCAGGACTAAGTCCTGCTTTTTTTGTGATGGAATTGTAATTTACAATCATTGTAAATTTCGCATGGATACAAGTTTATCGTATTGGTTGCTATTGGTAATTTATAAAAATTATAATGAATTATAGGAGGAATTATGAAACCAATTATTTCCACAGTATTCGTACTGTTTATTGCATTGTTTTTGGTTGCATGTCAGTCTGACGATCAAGTGGTGAATTTATACACCTCACGTCATTATGACATCGACCAAGAGTTGTATGATTTGTTTACCGAAGAAACAGGGATTCAAGTCAATATCATTCAAGCGGGTGGGGATGTCTTGATTGAACGGATTTTGTCTGAAGGTGAAAACTCTCCGGCGGATTTGTTTATGACGGTTAACGTCAGTTTGTTAGAAGAAGCGAAAGCGCGCGGCATTTTACAGCCGTTTGATTCCAACACGATTGTTGACAATGTCGACCAGGATTTTATTGATCCGGATAATTTTTATACGGGGTTGTCGATGCGCGCTCGAATCATTGCGTATCACAAAGACCGTGTGCAACCATCTGAGTTATCGACGTATGAAGCGTTGACTGAGCCGCAGTGGCGCGGCCGTTTGCTGTTGCGTTCTTCGAGCAACATGTACAACCAAAACATGGTGGCTGCGTTTGTTCCACTATTGGGTGAAGCGGATACGCGTTCGATGATACAAGGGTGGGTCAATAACTTTGCTCGAGACCCTCAAGGCAATGACCGCGATCAAGCGCGAGCGATGGCCGCGACAAATCCTGAGGGGGATGTCGCAATCTTGAATACGTATTATTTGGGTCTCATGTTAACCAGTAGTGATCCCGCAGATGTCGCGGTGGCTGAGCAAATTGGCGTGTTTTTCCCAAATCAAGCAACGACTGGAACGCACATCAATGTGAGTGGAGCCGGAATCACTTCGACGTCAAAGAACGTCGCTGCGGCAACGCAGTTGTTAGAGTTTTTAACCAGTGAACGAGCGCAAGCGGTTTTTGCGGGGGGAAACTTTGAATATCCAGTCAATCCACGGGTCGAACCGACGCAGTTTTTACAGGATTTAGGACCCTTTAACCATCAAACGGTACCATTTTCGCAAATCAGTCAATCGATGGAGACAGCATATCGGTTGATGTTAGAGGTCGATTGGACCTAAGATAAGACGTGAAGAACAAGCGACCAACAATCTTTCAAACAACTGTATGGTTCACGGCCTTCGTGATGCTAATAGCACTGATTCCAGTGCTATTTGTTGTCTTTACACCGGCGAGTGATGAATATCAGTTGTTGGTGGAAACGCGCTTGCAAACGAGCATTGTGAATACTGTGGTGTTGCTTGGTGGTGTTGGGTTGTTGAGTGCCTTGTTTGGGTCAACGGCCGCGTGGTTGGTTAGCATTTATGAATTCAAAGGCCGCAAGCTACTATCTTGGTTGTTGATGTTACCGCTCGCGATTCCTAGTTATATTTTGGCGTATGTGTTTGTTGATGTCTTACGCTTTAGTAGTCCGATTCAAACCGTCAGTTATTCGCTATTAGGTCGGTATTTGAACCCGATGAGTTTAACCAGTGCCATCGTGTTGTTTTCGCTTGGGTTATATCCGTACGTATACGTCGTGGTCCGAAGCTTTTTGTCGAGGCAATCCGCAACCATGTTTGATGCGGCGCGTTTGTTTGGGGTCAAACGGGTCAAGTTGTTTGTTGGGTATGGGCTACCGTTGATGCGGGCAAGCATCATCTCTAGTGTGGTCCTTGTGTTGATGGAAGTCCTTAGTGATTATGGCTTGGTCGACTACTTTGGGATAGTGACATTTACGACATTGATCTTTGGGAGTTGGTTTCGCTTTCGTCAAATTACGACCGCCTTACGCTTTTCCTTGTGGTTGCTTGTAATTGTGTTTGTGGTCTTAGGAGCAGAGCGATTATTTAGTAATAAAAAACGCTTTGCTTATGCGACGACTAAAGTCCGCTCACTGCGTCGCATGCGCTTAACCAGTGCGCAGCAAACCGGCGTATGGATTTATTTAGGTGGCTTGTTGTTGATTGCCTTTGTGATTCCTTTGATTCAGTTGTTCATATGGGCAAGTCAAACGTATTCGATTAGCATCAATCCCAATTTGGGCCAAGCCGTGCTTGCGACACTTGCGGTTGCCTTATTAGCGGGCTTTTCGATTTTGGTGTTGACGATTATTCTTGCCAATGTGGGCCGCAATCGACCCAAACTCATGGAAACGATTTTGCTGCGCATTACCTTGTTTGGATACTCGGTTCCGGGTGCCGTCGTTGCCGTGATCATGTTGCTGTTGTTTCAGCGCTTGGATGCCGCCGTTGATGTGGTCGCTATGAGCGTCTTTGGGCTCCCGCGTGGACTGTTTTTGTCCGGAACGATTTTGATGCTTCTAAGCGCCTATGTCGTTCGATTTATGGCCATTGGCTACCAATCGATTGAGAGCAATTACCAAAAGATTGGGACAAACTTTACGAATGCGTCGTATTTGCTTGGCAAAGGCAAACTAGCGACCTTATGGTTGGTTGATGTGCCGATGTTGCTTCCAGGGATGGCAAGTGCGATGATTTTGGTTACAATTGATATCATCAAGGAGTTGCCACTCACGCTGGTATTACGCCCCTTTAATTTCAATACACTCGCGACGTTGACCTTTCGCTATGCGGCCGAAGAACAAGTCGCAATGGGTGCAGTTGCCGCATTGATCATGATTTTGTTATCGAGTGTGGTGATTTATGTCATCTCACGCCCAAGAAAGGACCCTCGCTATGGACGTTGAAATCAAACAATTGCAATTTCGCTATCATCCCAAAGAGCCATTGATTGAATCGTTTTCTTTGCATGTCAAAGAGGGGGAAATTTGTGCGATTCAAGGATTATCTGGGAGCGGAAAAACAACGTTACTACGCTTAATCACCGGCCTAGAAACACCGGCAGCCGGAGAAATCTCGATTGCCGGCAACGCCGTGTTCAATCAACAAGTAAACATCGCCCCCGAACAACGAGCGATCGGCATGGTGTTTCAAGATTATGCGTTGTTTCCACATATGACGGTGGGTGAAAACATTGCGTTTGGCTTACAACGCAGCAAAGAAGACACGCAGACAATCATTGATCAAATGCTTCAATTGATTGGCTTGCAAGCCCATGAACACCGCTTTCCCTATGAATTATCCGGTGGGCAGCAACAACGCGTTGCGTTAGCGCGAGCGATCGCCCCCAACCCGAAACTACTCTTGCTGGATGAACCCTTTAGTAACTTGGATACTGATTTGAAGCAACAAATTCGCAAAGAACTGCGCTGGATCATCAAGTTATATGGGGTGACCACCATCATGGTGACGCATGACGCCGAAGATGCCAGTGTGCTGGCGGACCGCATCATTGAGTTTCATGGAGGATAAGACAGTTGCATCGTATAGCCTGCTTAAGGTATGATAGTGAAGCATACAGGTAATCGAGCGGAAACGTTAGGAAAGTCCATGCTAGCCCAAGCTGTAATGCTTGGAGTGATTGTGCTAAGGGAAACCATAACCTTAGGCACCTGGAAACGGGTGACGGCGAGGTCCTCATCTACGGGAAACTATGATGATCCTCGTAAAGTGCCACAGTGACGAACCCGAGGGAAACCTCAGGATGGAACGGGTAAACCCCACAAGCTAGAAACCCAAATATTGGTAGGGGCACTTGGTCGTTAGAACAAAATGACAGACCGAGGTCGCAAGACAGATAAATGATTACCACCGCAAGGTACAGAACATGGCTTATCGTATGTGAAGAAATAAGAACGAAAGTTCTTATTTTTTTTCGCCCAAACCCAAGACGAACCGGTGAAAATTCATGCAAATTAGTGTATAGTTTCGGTAGGAGAATTGGCATGGGACAATCACGACAACAACGAATTCGTAACTTTTCCATCATTGCTCATATCGACCACGGAAAAAGCACCTTGGCCGACCGCATTTTAGAGCTCACGCATGCCGTGACGGCGCGGGACATGAAAACGCAGTATTTAGACAGCATGGATTTGGAAAAAGAACGTGGAATTACGATCAAACTCAACGCCGTGGAATTGACCTATTTGTATCAAGGCGAAGAGTATATTTTTCATTTGATTGATACGCCTGGCCATGTCGACTTTGCGTATGAAGTATCACGCTCCTTGGCGGCTTGTGAAGGCGCCCTTTTAATTGTCGATGCCTCGCAAGGCGTGGAAGCGCAAACGATTGCCAATTTGTTTTTGGCGTTAGACAACAACTTAGAAATATTACCGGTGATCAATAAGATTGATCATCCGAATGCTGACATTGAATCGGTCAAAGCTGAAATCGAAGAGATCATTGGCTTACCTGCGGATGATGTACCACTGATTAGTGCCAAAGACGGTGTCAACATCGAAGCCGTCTTGCAACAAATCATCGAACAAGTGCCAGCCCCATCCGGTGACCCGGATGCCCCATTGCAAGCACTGATTTTTGATTCGTTTTACGATACGTTTCGCGGCGTCATTCCGCAAGTACGAGTGATGCAAGGGACAATCAAAAAAGGCGATCAAATCGTGATGCTCGCAACCGGTGCCGTGTTTGATGTCGTTGAAGTCGGCACACACACGCCAAAAGAAACCAAACGCGATAGCTTAGGGCCGGGTGATGTGGGGTATTTGACGGCTTCGATTCGTAGTGTCAAAAACGTTCGCGTGGGTGACACAATCACGCACAAAGCGAACCGTGCCCCAAAATTACCAGGGTACCGTGAAATGAAGCCAATGGTGTATTGTGGCTTGTTTCCAACGGACGCGACCAAGTACGATGATGCGCGTGAAGCGCTTGAAAAATTACAACTCAATGACGCCGCCTTGGTGTTTGAACCAGAAACATCGCAAGCCTTAGGGTTTGGTTTTCGGGTTGGCTTCTTGGGACTGTTACATATGGACATCGTCCAAGAACGTTTGGAGCGAGAATTCAAGCTCGACATCATCACCACAGCGCCAAGTGTGATTTACCGAGTCACGTTGACCGATGAATCGGTGGTGATGATTGAAAACCCCTCGCAAATGCCAAACACGCAAAAAGTCAAACAGATCGAAGAGCCGATGGTCACAACCACGTTATACACCCCTAACGATAGCGTTGGGGCGCTGATGGAGTTGTGTCAAGCCAAGCGAGGAACGTTCATTGACATGCAGTATTTGGACGTCAACCGTGTCCAATTGCGCTATGAATTACCACTGTCTGAAATTATTTTTGATTTTTTTGACAAACTCAAATCCTCCACCAAAGGATACGCTAGCTTTGACTATGAACTCAAAGGGTACCAAGTCGCGAATTTGGTGAAAATGGATATTTTATTGAACGGTGAAATTGTCGATGCCTTGTCGATCATTGTTCACCGGGATGCCGCATACCGCCGGGGTCATGCGATTGCGAACAAGCTCAAAGAAGTGATTCCCCAACAAATGTTTGAAGTGCCAGTCCAAGCCGCAATCGGTAATAAAATCATCGCCAGAACGAACATCCGAGCGATGCGTAAAAACGTCCTCGCCAAATGTTATGGCGGTGACATTACGCGTAAGAAAAAACTCTTAGAGAAACAAAAAGAAGGCAAGAAACGGATGAAATCCGTGGGCAACGTCGAAGTGCCGCAAGAAGCATTTATGGCGGTGTTAAGTATTGATGAAGACTAAAGGACTCTACATTCACATCCCTTTTTGTGATGCGATTTGTGTGTATTGCGATTTTGTCAAAATGGTTCGTAGTCCACAAACCAAACACGACTACATGGTGCATCTCATGACGCATGTTCAAGCGTTTGATTTTAGGGATGTTGATACCGTCTACATTGGTGGCGGAACGCCAAGCAGTGTTGACATTGAGGACTTGGTTGCGTTATTGCAGTTGCTGCCCGCGGTCAAAGAAATTACGTTAGAAGCCAATCCTGAACACATTACGCAAGCCTTTTTGGACCACATTACGACCACCAACGTCACGCGAGTTAGTTTGGGGGTTCAATCGTTCAATGATCAATTACTGACCGCACTAAACCGCACCCACAGTGCGGCGCAAGCCAAGCGAGCGATCGAGCTCATTCAAGCGACACCGCTGCGCTTAAGCATCGACTTGATTTACAACTTACCAAATCAAACCATGGACGATGTCATGTATGACGCATCGTGCTTGTCCGACATCGAACACGTCAGTTGGTATTCATTGATTTTAGAACCCAATACGCTACATTACACGCGGTTTTTACGCGGTGAATATCAACCGAGTACGAACGATGATGTGATGATGGAACAAATCATGTCAACGATGCAACAACTTGGGTATCGTCAGTATGAAATATCAAACTTTACCAAAGGCGACATCTCCCATCACAACATGCATTATTGGCATGGTGATGAGGTGGCGGCGATTGGCCTTGGAGCAACGGGTACAACAGCGACAACGCGCTATCAAGTGACAAGGGAC
>JAGYLA010000008.1 GCA_018401215.1 Bacilli bacterium
CATCTGTTGTTCCATGGTGCGAAACACGGCTTCGCCTTGGGTTGCAAACAGCTCAGAAATCGATGTTTCCGCTTGGTCTTCAACCAAATCATCGATGTCGACAAACGGCTTGTTCATGTACTCTGCAAGCTTTCGTGCAATAAATGATTTGCCCGACATTGGCATACCAATAAACACCAAGTTCGTCGTTGATTTGATTTGTTGAATAAATGTTTGGTCAACCCAGTCGACGGGAAACGTTGTTTGATGAAATCGTTCCGCAGCTTTTAACGCTTGCATCAATAACATCTTCAATCCAGAATATGCAGGAATTCCTAGCAATTCTGCTTCGATCATTAAATTGGTTCGGCGTGGATTATAGACCAAATCAATGACTGCCTCGAGTTCTTTGTGCGTTGATAAATCAACAAGCGGTTTGACACTCTCGTTTGGCGTGGTGCCTACTGGTGTAGCATGAATCAATATATCAATCGCTGGCAACGAAGGAAATGCACTGAGTGAACGAACATGTTCACTAACGCGACGAGCAAGCATCGTAACGCTTGCACCCATATCTAACGCCAACACATGAGCAGTATTTGCCGCCCCACCTGAACCCAAAATCACAACATGTTTACCCGCAAGAGACAAACCTGCCGACGTAATCAAATAGTGTAATCCTTCGTAATCGGTGTTGTAGCCAACTCGTTTGCCAGATTCAATAACTATCGTATTGACGCTTTGGCAACGACTTGCTAACGGGTCCAAAGTGTCACAATAGGCAAGGACAGCTGACTTATACGGATGTGTTACATTGATTCCTTGAAATGTTGTGGACTGAAAAAATTGATCGAGGTCATCGACGTCCCATAGGTGATATTCCGTATTCGTTAACTTTTCATGAATCCATTGCGAAAACGAATGCGTCAAAGGGGTCCCGATCAACCCAAACATTTACTCTTGAAGCTCTCTACTCAATTGAAAAATCAATTGATATAGCGTTTGAATTTGGTGTGCATTCTCGAATTCACTCGCATATCCTAAAATTTCTCGCTCACGGTCTGGTTGATAAATGCGACCACCTTGTTTGATCAATCCAACTTTTTTCGACAGTTCCATGCGTTGATTGAGTAAAATCATCAACTGATGGTCTACCGCATCGATTTGATTTCTTAACTCTGTTAACGGATCCATTGTCTTCCCTCACTTTGACAAATCATTTCTAATATTCCATATGCCGTCATTGCATTGACGACATGAACCGCGCGATTCACAATGGCGGGGTCATGTCGACCTTCGACATTCATTTGAATGGGCTCTTTTGTTGTTTGATTGACGGATTGTTGCGACAAGGAAATTGATGAGGTCGGTTTGATCGCTACTTGTAATACAAGTGGCATTCCGTTAGTTAATCCCCCTTGAATTCCCCCTGAATTGTTTGATGTTGTTCGTATGTTCCCATCAACAACAGTAAATGGATCATTGGCTTGCGAACCCTTCATTGTGGTGATTTCAAATCCTCGGCCAAACGAAACACCTTTGACAGCAGGGATACTAAAGATTAAATGTGACAGAACACTTTCCATCGAATCAAAGAAGGGTTCACCAATGCCAACTGGCAACTGGTACACTGCGGTTTCAACGATACCCCCCACACTATCTCCTGCATCTTTGGCACTTAAAATAGCAGCTTCCATCGAGGATTGTACCGCTTTATTTAAGACCGGAAAATCCAATTGTTGAAGGGCTTGAATCTCAGAAATACTCAGCGTTTGATCGACAAATGAATCATCATCTACGGTAGCGATGGAGCGCAAGTGTGACACTGTGTAAATGCCCTTGGCTTCTAAAATGCTTTGTGCAATGGCCCCAAGTAACGAGACAATGGCAGTTAATCGTCCACTAAAGTGTCCACCACCCCGATAGTCATGAAAGCCATGATATTTAACATTGGCTGCAAAATCAGCATGTGACGGGCGAAGTTCATCAGGTTTATAATCTTTACTTCTGGTGTCAGCATTCTCAATCAAAATAGTAAGCGGGGCACCTGTTGTGACGCCGTCTTTGACACCCGAAATCCATTGTAGTTGATCTTGTTCTTGGCGTGGTGTTGATAATGCACTTTTAGGTCGTCGCTTGGTAAGTTCTGCATCAATTCGATTGTGGTCAATGACCACACCCGCAGGCAAATGATGGATGGTGAGTCCTATGGCTGGTCCATGAGACTCGCCAAAGAAGCTGACAGGAATTGCTGTTCCAAATGTACTCATTGGGCTCCCTCCAAGATCGTCTTCATTGTAGTGTAGGAAATCGTTTCAATCTCACACGAGCCAATTTCATGGACAAAGATTTCATTGATTCCATCCGTCGACGCTTTCTTATCTTTTGAAATATAGTCTATCAAAGCAGCCGGATTTTCACTATAGGTTGTTGATAATCCATATCGTTTGAATACTTTTAGTACTCGCTCTTCAAAGGGTTTGCCTTGAATCATCATCGCCATTCCCATCGCCACCGCTTGGCCATGGGAAACATTGTGATTGCTTGCTTTTTCTATCGCATGAGCAATCGAATGGCCAAAATTTAAGATTTGTCGGTAGTGAGCATCTCGTTCATCGGCCTCAACAACTTGTTGTTTCAAAGAAACTGCGCGGTATATCGTTTCTGGTAATTGTTGAAGAATGCGTTCGTTTTCAATCATCGCAAACAACTCGGCATCAAGAATCAAACCGTACTTGATCAATTCTGCCATTCCATTTGCGAATTCTTCCTTCGGTAAGGTGTGCAGTACATCTGGGTCAATGCATACCACATGAGGTGGATAAAATCCCCCAATAATGTTTTTAGCAAGGCCGGTATTGACGGCAACCTTTCCTCCTACACTACTATCAATTTGAGCAAGTAGGGTGGTTGGTATTTGAACATAGGGAATCCCCCGCATGAAAACACTCGCAACAAACCCACCCAAATCACCAATGACACCACCGCCCAAAGCCAATAGAACGGTGTCTCGGTGACAACCTGCATCCAACATCTCATCGACAATCAATTCCGTGCGGCGAAGTGATTTTGAAGATTCGCCTTCTGGAACTGTGATCAGTAAGGGGTCATCAAATTGATCCATCACACTCGATACCCATTGCGTTGGGACCAATCGGTCAGTCAACACAACAACCTTGGCGTGAGCTGGTGTCAACGTTGCTACCGAGTGAATCAACCCCCGCTCTATGTACACCGAGTATTTTGAGGATGCTTGAACATCAACTTGAAATTTCATATTGACCTCCTAGTTGTTTGAAGTCGTCGAAGAAACGTGGATAACTCTTGGTAATTGCTTGCGCATTTATAATTGTTGATGGACCAGTCGCGAGTAATGCAGCAATGGTTGCCATCATTACAATACGGTGATCGTTGTATGAGTCAACCGTTGCTCCAACAAGTCGAACGGGCCCTTTGATCACAACTTCGTCGTCACGAATAATACTTGCTGCACCAAACAATTGTAAGGTCGTCAACGTTGAAGCGACCCGGTCGCTTTCCTTAAATCGCAATCGTGCAGTCCCTCGAATAATGCTTGTGCCCTCGCACTGCGTGGCATATAACATCATCAACGGAGCAATGTCAGGCGTTGCATCAACATCGACTTCAAACCCTTTTTGACTTGGATTGATCGATAAAAACTCTTCCATGAATTGGTCGGGCTGCGTGGAAATTTGTTTCGGTAGGTTGATCTGTAATTGAGGGAAAAACATCGCTGCAACCTGCCACACCGCAGCTTGCGAATAGTCCACTTCAATTCGATAATCTCTTGGACTTAACAACCCTCGTTCAATAAAAAACAATGGATCATCCTTACTCACAACAACACCAAATTCACTTAGAATCTTTGTGGTAATTTCAACATACGCTGCACTGGACAAATAACCAAGTACTTCTATGGTGATTGGTTCACTAAAACAAAGTGCTCCAAGTAACAATCCACTGACAAATTGTGAGGATTTTGAGCCATCCACAACCCAATTCTTTGTTGCATCAAGTTGTCCTTTGACGGTCAAAGTCTGTTCGTCTAAGAGCAACTTGATATCATGGTCCACCGTCAGTCCGATGAACCCATCGATGGGACGCTCCATTAAACTTGGTGCACCTGTGATGACAACATCATCTAAAAGAGTCATTGCTAGTGCAACCGCGAACCGATAGGTCGTACCGGATTCGGCGCATTGTATTGGCTCTGTTGGTGTTTGAATCATTCCTTGTCCTGTTACTTGGATCGAGCGCATTGCCTCGTCAACGACAACTTGAGCGCCAAACGCTTCAATCAAATGAATCGTTGCCCAAATGTCATCGGACATGGAAACTGCCGTTAACAGAGTGGTTCCTTTTGAAAGCAACCCCAACACGAGCGCACGATGAAGTACACTTTTACTCCCCGGGGGGGTCACAGTCCCAGCAAGGGTACTTGGTGTAATGGTGACGTTCATGGAAGCAACTCTCGTTTTTGTTTTGATGATTGCATGATAGAACGAATCGAATCACGGTCTTCTTTGATAATTGCTTGGACCAATGCGTCAAACTGATCCTGAAAATGTTGCATTTGGGCAATCAGTTCCGTTTTATTTAACAAAAATAATTCACTCCACATCACATCATTGATTCGAGCAATGCGGGTCAAATCACGAAACGAATCGCCGATGATTGGAGCAAACGACAAATCTGTTGCTGCATTCATTAACGATACCGCAATCGCATGTGTTAACTGTGACGTGTAGGCAATTTTCGCATCATGTTCGCTAATTGTCATCCGCGAAATGGTTTGAAACCCGCATTCTTTGGCCAGCTGAGAAATGACCTCTAGTGCTTGTTCTTGATTGTTAGACGTTGGTGTAATAATAAAGTTTGCTCCTTGAAACATGAGAGTGTTGTTCGCGTCGTATCCTGACAATGCACGGCCCGCGATGGGATGAGTCCAAACATAGTCCACACCCGCTGGTGCGACCAAATCTTGATACAACGATTTGACCCCCGCAATATCACAAACAATCATTCCGTCACGAAACTGAGATTGAACTTCAACGATCAAATCCTTGGTAACTTGCGGATACAAACAAATAAAAAGCACGTCAACTTGTGCGATGACGTCGCTTACTGAGGTTGCTGCATGATGGATCACACCATCATTTGTTGCTTTGTCGATGACAGTGTTATCTTGATCAAACCCAATGATCGTATGGTTTGTTGACCACGCCTTCGCAAAGGATGCACCCATCAAACCCAAACCGATAATCCCAATATTCATGGTTTCACCTGTATCAAATTATACACTATGCCACTCCCTCGTTTAAAAACCGACGCTACTTGTTACGCGTCGGCAATCCATCCTTCTTATGGTAGTCTCTTACCCTGTTGTTACTAAGAGTTTTTCAATGTTTGCGTCAAAACGCTGACGCAGTGCGTTTGCGGTTTGTTGATACTCCTCAATTGATGACCACGTGGAGGACGGAGTCAAAATCGCTGGGTCGACCCCTTCAATAAACGAAGGAATCGCTAAGTTCAAATTCGGTTCCAATTGATAATCACACGATGCAAGTTCCCCACGGAATGCGGCATCGATAATGCGTTTTGTAATCCGTAATGGAATCCGGTGGCCAACCCCAATCGGTCCGGCAGACCATCCGGTATTGATCAAATAAATGTCTGGTGAATATCGTTCGATTTTCTCTTCCAGCATTTGTGCATAACGTAATGGGTTTTGAGGAATGAAAGGTGCCGCAAAGCAGGCTGAAAATGTTTCGGTTGGTGTCATCACTTCCCGCTCAGTTCCAGGTGTTTTAGACGTATACCCACTCAAGAAGTAATAACGTGCCTGTTCTTTGGTCAAGCGAGACACCGGTGGCAGTACGCCCCACGCATCTGCACTTAAGAAAAAGATGATTGATGGGTGTCCTGCGACTCCTGATTGATTGTATTGTTCAATTGACGATAACGATAAGGTTGCACGAATATTCGAAGAAATCGATTCATCCTTGAAATCGATGGTTTCGTTAGCAACAGTGTTTTCTAAGACAGTATATGGTTTTAATGCGTGCCACATGATCGGATCATGTTCTTCGTCAATACCATTGACTTTGGCATAAGAACAATTCTCCATATTAAAGATGCCTTCTTGCGTCCATGCATGTTCGTCATCACCCACCAGGGACAAGGACGGGTCAAGAGACAAGGTGGTTTTCCCGGTTCCAGACAGTCCAAAAAATAAAGCAACCTTATCACCCATCATGCTCGCAGCACAATGCATCGGGAAAACATCCTTGGTTGGCAAGGTGTAGTTCAAATACGAAAAGACCGCTTTTTTGATTTCTCCCGCATACTTGGTGCCAGCAATCAAAACAATCCCTTGGTCCAAATCCAACCCAATAAATACTTCACTGCGAGTTGGATGAATCGCTGGATTGTATTTTAGTTCCGGCAACACAATGATTGTGATGTCTTCGAGTTGATCGTGATTCGATGGATGAAAGGCTTGTTGAACAAATAGATTTTGCCAAGCAAATTCAGTAATAACTCTAAGTTCAAGTTTGTAATGCGTGTCTGCACCAGCATGGCATTTGGTTTCGAAGCAATCACGTTGCTTCATGTAATCTAATGCTACTTGCAAACACACGTCAAAATCATGTTGAGAAATGGTTTGATTTACTTCATTTTTGTTTAAATGAGCAATCCCAACGTTATCAACAAAAAACTTATCCTTAGGGCTTCGTCCCGTGTACGGATAATTATTGACCACAATAAACTTTTGTGGATTGATGTATTCTTCGTGATTGGATTCAACGACTTGAATCAATTCTTGGTTCGCCAATTGTCTGAGATGATCTTTTGATAATTGGTCTAAGTAGGGATGCATATCGTTGAGCTCCTTAAGGTGTTAACAAGTGAAAAACCATGACTACCCATTGTAGATGTCAGCTACCATGAAATCAAATAATTCTCCCTCAAATTCTCTAATTTGAGCCTTTAGTAATTCCTGACGTAATGAAATCCCTTTGTGTTTAATAAACTCAATCTCTTTGGAGCGAAAATCAATGATGATTTTGTATTCAAAAAATGCGCCTGAAGCGTCCTCATACAAGATGGTCAACTTGGTGCGGTCATCCACTTTAAAATCAATCGTAAACTTGAAAATCTGACCCAAATATTTAGCAACAATTGCTTCTAATTTTTCTTGTTTTACCATTGAAACCACCTTTTCTTTACTTGTTTGGTAACGCTTCCAATAGACACATCATTGTAACGATTCCATCATGGTTTTGCAATATGACTTCCATAATCATTCAAGGAATTTAGTATACTGTATTTACATAAAGGGGCCCTATGAAAAAGATTGTTGTCATTGGTGGGATGAACGTCGATATTTTAGCGTCTGCCAACCCACTTCATCGAAAGGATTCATCCATTGGGTCGGTTCAGACTGCATTTGGTGGGGTCGGTAGAAACATCGCAGAGAATATTACCCGCCTAGGAATCCCAGTTAGTCTATGCAGTGTTGTTGGTGAGGATGATTTTGGCAAGATGATGATTGAACATGCAACTCGTATCGGAATCGACACAACACTGGTTCAAACCATAAAATTAAAGCGAACTGGCAGTTATTTGGCCGTCTCTGACGAACAAGATATGGTCTTTGGCATCAACGACATGGACATTACATCCACCATGGATGTTGCCTGGGCAAGCAAGCAGTTACCACAACTAAGACAATTTGATATCGTTGTTTTAGAAGCAAATCTTCCCACAACAACCATCCATTTTTTAACTCAGTCACTCCAAGATAAACTGATTGTGATTGATCCGGTCTCTGCTGTAAAAGCACCGCGGCTGATTGAGTCGTTGGCTGCGATTCACACCATCAAATGTAACGCTCTTGAATTACTTGCGTTAAGCAATAAACCAACGGTTCAAGAAGGAATTGACACGCTTATTCAGCTTGGGGTCAAACGAATTGTTGTGACCCAAGGTCCCGACCAAATCATCGAGTCTGAGTCATCCAAGACAACTTACTACACACCAAACACTACTTCGATTGTGAATGTGACGGGAGCAGGTGATGCGTTCACAGCAGGTATCGTTGCTGGTATGGCTGTAGGATTGTCCAAAGGTCAACAGATTCACCTTGCAATGCAGATGAGTACAATAACAATTCAATCTGCAACCACAGTAAGTTCGCAAATAACCCCACAACTATTGAAGGAGGCTTTATGAATCCATCCTATATATCGATTCATCCTGAAGTTCAAGCAGCGCTTGATGCAGGAAATCCTGTTGTTGCACTGGAGTCAACAATCATTGCTCACGGAATGCCTTATCCAGATAATGTAACTACAGCAAAGCAAGTAGAAGCTGTCATCCGAGACCAAGGTGCAACCCCTGCAACCATCGCCATTATTAATGGTGTGTGTAAAGTAGGATTAACGAACGACGAATTAGAAACCATTGCAAGTGCTACAACGGTTGCCAAAGTCTCTCGTCGCGACATTGGTCACGTGTTAAGCACAAAATCATTAGGAGCAACAACCGTTGCATCAACGATGTACATTGCTGGACTGGCTGGAATCCGTGTCTTTGTCACAGGAGGGATTGGCGGTGTTCATCGTGGGGCTCAAGAATCCATGGATATTTCTGCTGATCTTGAGGAGCTTGCGCAAACAAGTGTCGCGGTGGTTTGTGCGGGAGCAAAAAGCATTCTTGATTTACCATTAACCTTAGAGGTATTAGAAACAAAAGGGGTTCCGGTAATTGGTTATCAAACCGATGTATTGCCCGCCTTTTATAGCAGAGAATCCGACACCCCGATTCCCATTCGGTTGGACAGCGCAACAGCCATTGCATCTTTGATGTTTGCTCATTGGCATATCGGAATCCCCAGTGGTATCTTAATCACAAACCCGATCCCTGAGGCTTATTCGATGCCAAAAAACAACATTGACCATGCCATCGACCAAGCACTTCTTGATGCAAGTAATCGCGGCATCAAAGGTAAGGATGTCTCTCCTTTTTTGTTAGCTGCAATCAAAGAAATCACTGGTGGACTAAGTCTAAAAGCCAACATTGAGCTCGTGTTAAACAATGCCCGACTTGGTGCGCAAATCGCCATCGCTTATCAGGAGGCAAACAAATGATCGGATTCTTGGGCCCAGAACACTCCTTCACCCATCAAGCATTGCTGCGCTATGATGCAACAGCGAACGCAAAAGAATATCCTTCAATTCGCAGTTTGTTTGTCGGGCTTCGTTTGGGTGAGGTAGATCAAATTATCGTGCCAATCGAAAATTCGACAGAAGGAAGTGTGACTTCCACCATGGACTCTTTGGTGGAAGAACAAGTTTATATCATTGGTGAAATGTACTTACCAATTCAACTTCAGTTGTATTCAAACGCCTCTTCTATCGAGCAAATTACTCATGTCATTTCTCACCCACAAGCACTTGCGCAGTCAAGACAAACGTTAGAGCGATTACTTAGTCACTACATTGAAGTACCTGCGACAAGCACGGCAGAAGCAATCAAACAATTACTTCAATCATCTGATACCTTCGCAGCAGTCGCTGGAAATTCCTTTGCTGCAACAACCAACATCATCGCTCCAAACATCCAAGACCGCACTGATAATCAAACGCGATTTGTTATCATAAGTGCAAATGAAACAATCCAACAAAACGCGACAAAAACCAGCTTAATTTGTGCACCACAAACAGACCGACCAGGACTGCTTTATGACTTGCTTCATGAGTTTGCAATTCGAAAACTCAATCTCACAAAAATAGAATCTCGAAATGACAAAACAACCAAAAACTTATTTCTGTTTTATTTGGATGTGGAAGTCAACGCAACCGATCCGTTGTTTGTTGAATTGTTTGAGTTACTCAAATTCAAACAATTCCATCCAAGAATAATTGGTTCATATCTAACTTCTTCATAAAAAAACGACCCTTAACATCAAATGTTAAGCGGTCGTTTTTCAAATACCCATACGCTTGCTGCTAAGAAGACGAGCGTTAATGCGCTGACAATCCCAATGGTGAGCCAAATAGTGGCATCAGATTGTAATGCTTGCTCGATATCAATAAAGCGAAAGATCGTTGTATATTGTAAAAAAGATAAGGAATCTGATAACTTATACAACGCATTGGCAATGAACGCATACACACTAAACGAGATAGCAATGCCTTGTGCTTTACCATAATCAATTGGCAATACCGACATAAAGAATACGATGCTTGCGAGTAATCCAATTACCAAATATGTAATCACATTCAGTATCAAATACCCAGCGACATCTAACATGCCAGGAAAGCGAATCTCACTGACTGCGTATGTTGCGATAAAGTTGACAGCAAACACAAAGAACAATGCATCAAACAAAAAGAGTATTTGAGTGATCGCAATCGTGGAACGACGAAGTGGGGTCGCAACCAAATACACCATCGAACCGCTATCAATCGGTTTGCCAATGAGTTTGGTGGCAATAAACAAGACAAACAACATTGGAAACATCAAATAGATAAAACCAAACAAATAATTAGCCAAGTAGGTCGTTAAGTCGGTTCCTAATCCATCAAACCCCAGTGCTTTAATAAAGGTTTCTGGCAAGACCCCTAAGAAATCATTAATCGCTTCCGCACTCTCTGGATTGAACATCCATGCAGCAATGGACGCATACATTAATAAGACCGCAGTGATCCCCACAACGACTACCCAATGTTGTCTTATATTTAATACAAATAAATGTTTATTCATGGGTGGTCTCCTGGTAGTAATGTAAGAATTTATGCTCAATGCTTTGGGAGGCACTGCGAATCGAAATGACTGGGTATTTCGCTAGGGTTGCTAAGACATGAGAGAAGTTTTGCTGAATCGAAATCTTATATTGAAGGTGTGCGACTTCTTCCACTTCAATCCCTTCATGAAACAATCCGTCCACCGACTCACTAAAGGAGACGAGTAATTGATCTTTAACTTGCGAACGTAAGGTTGTTAAGTCCTCAATCGCAATGATTTTCCCGTCTTTAATGATTGCTGCTCGGTCACACACTCGGTCGACTTCTTCAAAGATATGTGAACTCATCAAAATGGTTTTCCCATTATTCTTCTCTTTCACTAGCAAATCCAAAAAGACCATTTGCATCAACGGGTCTAACCCACTTGTGGGTTCATCCAAAATCAAGATATCTGGGTCATGCATAAACGCGGCAACAATTGCGAGTTTTTGTTTCATTCCTTTGGACATCTTTTTGATTGTAAACTGCGTTTCCAGTTGAAACAACTGAATCATTTCCTGCATTCGTGGGGCGGTTTGAAAGCCCCGCAAATGAGACAAAAACTGCAAAAACTGTTTGCCCGTCATGTTCTCAAAGAACGCAATTTCACCCGGCAAATACCCAATTCGTTGTTGTAAGGTGTGGCGATCTGTTCTGGCATCGAGTCCATCAATCAAGACGCGACCTTCATCAACATTAGAAAATCCTAGTAAATGACGAATCGTTGTTGTTTTCCCCGACCCATTTGGTCCCAAATAGCCAAACACTTCCCCTTGGTGGACCGTAAAGTTCAAATCAAACACGCCTTTTTTTGAAGCATAGACTTGTGTCACGTTTTCTACTTGAATCATAGTTTTCCCTCACTCATAGTATACAAAAATAAAACACCACTTTCATGGTGTGATTTTATTTGGCAGGGCTACCTGGATTCGAACCAGGGGTGTCGGAGTCAAAGTCCGATGCCTTAACCGCTTGGCCATAGCCCTACGAGATGGTGGAGAGGGACGGATTCGAACCGCCGAACCCTGAGGGAGCTGAGTTACAGTCAGCTGCGTTTAGCCACTTCGCTACCTCTCCACGTTTTGGCGCTCATATAGTATAGCGTACTTCACTAGACGTCGCAATCATATTTGCCTTGCAAATCAGACCATCATTGCATCACGGATTTTCGGTTGTAATAACGCAACAATCCGCGGCCAATCGAAATCAATGGAGTACTAATTAAGAAGCCAATCAGCCCGAACAATGCCCCAAAAACAGCAAGGCCTAAGAGAATGGTCACCGGATGCAATTTGGTTTGATTGCCCATGACAATCGGCTGCAAAAACAACGACTCTAATGTCTGAACAAACAAAATCAAAAGCAACACAGACCATGTAACCCAATAACTTGGTGTTGTATCATTCAAAGCAACAATCAACACCACAGGAATTCCACCAATGAATGGTCCCGCATACGGAATTAAATTGGTGGTCATTAAAATCAATCCAAACACCAATATAGTGAGTAAAACCAGTGACCCGTTGGCTTGAAAGTTCAAGATCGAACTTGTGCCTGCTTCATAAAGAAAAGTGCTAGATAAAATCGAAATGATGGTCGTACCAATCGCAACCGTCGACCCAACAATCAAGGCAATAAACAATGCGCCTCGCATGTATTCAGCAAATGACTTCGCCACAATATCAACAAAATTACTCCATGATTCTTTGTACTTTATGGGAGCAATTTTCTTCACCTGGCGGCGGAATTTTGTGAAGTTCGGTAACATAAACGCAACAACCATGACTGTAATAACTGTTTGCCAACCATAAGACCCAACGCTTCCAAGCAAGCTTGGTAATTGTCCACCGGTATCGGTCACAACTATGTAATTGCCTTCGTTTCCTGTGATTACATTAAAGAGTTGCCCTAGTTGAATAAAAATGTCTAGTAATGCCGAACGCGGCAAAGATGAATTGATGTTGGCGTTGATGTAATCAATGAAACTTTCTCCAGTATCTAAGAAGTGAGAAATGTTATATCCACCGGTAAAGAAATTTACAAATGAACTCACTGTGACATAGAAAAATCCGACAAATAATGCAGATAAAAACACCACTCCACCAATCGTGACTACAAGGCTTGCCAAACGGCGTGTCCACCCTAAATCAACAAGTTTAGAGACAATTGGGGTAAAGAGTGACGCAAAGACAATTCCAAAAATAAACGGACTCAAAACACTGAATATTTGAAAGACTGGTGACAATACACCATCACTAATTGTTTGAAAAATGTAAATCAACAATGCAATGGAGGCAAACAATCCAACAAAGCGAACTGTTAGGTTGATGGCACGATAATCAACTTCATTATCCTTGGTAAAAAACAAGCGTTCAATCCATGGAATGTTGGGTTTATTATTTTTATTCATAGGACATCCTTTGGTTGATTATAACACAGTGAATAAGTGTAAATTGTGTTGAATCATGCGACATATTGATACAATAAAGAAGTGAACATTCAAACACTAAAACAATTTCCAGTCACCTCCTTTTACGTCGGCGCTTCGTTCGTCGTTTTTTTACTAGCACAAATTAATATTAACTGGATTTATCCACTCGTGTTATTTCCATCACTATGGCAAATTGCCCCCTGGACACTTGTCACGTATGGCATCGTTCATATTCAATTTTATCACTTGCTATTGAACATGTCGGTAGTCGTGTTCTTAGGTCGTTATTTGGAACAATATTTAGGCAGTCTTCGTTACTTTGTTCTCATCACAGGTGGAATCATAGCTGGTGGATTGTTGTTTGCAACAACCAATACAGCCCCCGCAGTTGGTATCAGTGCGGGGGGATTTGCTTTGATTTTCTATTTTGGAATCAAATATCCATATCGCCCTGAGTTGTTCTTACGCCTTCAAAATTGGCAGTTCTTACTATTAATTACAGTAATTAGTATCTTGTCGATATGGTTGGGTTGGTTGCCCGGCATTGCTCATGATGCCCATTTGGCTGGAGCCTTTGTTGGTGTCGTTGGTTACCGGTTATTTGACCGCAATTAAAAAGCGCTTCTAGGCGCTTTTTTTACTTTCTGGATATTTCACTGCATTCTTTACAAGTTTTTCACGAATGATCGCTTCAGGGTCTAATCCCAAATCATGCGTCATCGCTAAACTATAAATTAAAATATCAGCGATTTCTTCTTTGACGTTTTCCATGTCATCGGTCTCATCAGACCACTGATAATTTTCTAATAATTCTGCTGCTTCAATGATAATTGATTTTGCAAGATTGGATGGTGTATCCGTTTGTTGCCAATCCCTTGCATCACGAAATTCAATGATTTCCTTCAATATTTGTTGCATCAACAACGTCCTCCTCACGAATGACTTTTCTCGCTTTTTTACGCACATCAATGCGAGGCATCATCACCGTGCGATGACACCCAGTGCACTCAAGTTTTAAATCCGCACCAAACCGTACAATCTTCCATGCATTCACCCCGCAAGCATGTCCTTTTTTAAGAACAACCACATCACCAAGTTGAATGTCATGCATCGAGTTTTTCCAAAATCTTAGTGAGTTCTTTTTCGTCTTTAAAACGAAATTGAATAACACCTGTACGAATCGTGACTTTTGGGCCAAATTTTTTCGTTAAGCGTTTTTGTTCCTCGACGTAGCGTACAACGTTTCGCTGTTTAATTGGTGTCTTTTTTGCTTTGCTTTGAGCGATTTGTTCAATATCTCTGACGCTCAGATTGTCTTTGACAATGCGTTTGGTCAATTCTTCAATCATGGAGCGGTCTTGAAGTTTTGAGAGCGCTCGTGCATGACCCATTGATAATTTACCATTGTTGACAAACTCTTGGACAAACTGTGGCAAACTAAGCAACCCAATCATGTTGGTAATTTGCGAACGACTCTTCCCGACTCGCAAGGCAAGTTGTTGTTGGGTGACTCCAAGCTCATGAATCATGATCTCGTAGGTTCTTGCCACTTCCATGGGTGTTAAATCTTCGCGTTGGATGTTTTCCAGTAAGGCAATTTCTAGCATTTCATTGTCCGTGTATTCACGAACGAATGCTGGGATTGTTACAAATCCAGCTAACTGTGCCGCACGAAAGCGACGCTCTCCTGCGACAAGAACAAACTTTCCATCGCGAATCGTGACTAAAATTGGTGAAATGACACCGTGAGTTTTTAACGATTCGGCAAGTTCTTTTAACTGAACGTCATTAAAGTGTTTTCGTGGTTGAAATGGATTGGCAACGACCTTACTTAATTCGACCTCTAACGAAGCTTCGCCGTTGCTTTCGGAAAAGTAATTCTCGGTGAATAACTCATCCAATCCTTTGCCTAATCTATTTTTCATTACGCAATACCTCCTCGGCGAGTTCTCGGTACATCATCGCTCCTCGGGAGTTGGGAGAAAACTGTAGGATGCTCTTCCCATGAGATGGAGCAATTTGCAATTGAACATTTCGCGGAATAATGGTTTTAAACACCTTCTCTTTGAAGTATTTTTTCACTTCATTAACAATTTCAAAGCCAAAATTATTACGATTATCGAGCATAGTCAACAACACCCCTTCGATTTTTAAATCTCGCGCTTTTGGTCGAAGCCGTGTTTGGACTATTCTTACTGTATTTAATAATTGAGTCAACCCATCCAGAGCATAAAACTCACATTGCACGGGAATCATCACAGAATCTGATGCACTTAATGCATTGATCGTAACAAGCCCCAAGCTAGGTGGGCAGTCAATAATAATATAATCATACATTTCTCGTTGTAAATTCAATCGTTGATGCAAGATAAAATCACGTTCGTTCAATTGAGCTAAGGCCAATTCTAATCCAGCCAAGTCAATCGTTGAAGGCAAAATATCCAATCCCGCAAGTCCTGTTGTTACAATTGCATCTTTGACCGGGACCTCACCAATCAAACAGTCGTATGCATTGTGTTCCAAAAACCCTCGATTGATTCCAATCCCCACGGTTGCATTTGCTTGAGGGTCTAAATCGATCAAGAGAACCTTTCGGTCTTTTTGGGCCAGTGCAGCACTTAAGTTGATGGCAGTTGTTGTTTTTCCGACGCCGCCTTTTTGATTTACTATTGAGATGGTTTTCGCCATGTTATTTAATCGCTTCCTTTTGAATCAATCGATTTGGTCGTGGATAGATGCTTGGCGTTGTCTTTATTTTATCAATCACCACAAGAGTTCGTGACCCTTTGTTTTGTGACAACTCGTAAGAGACGATCTCACCAATCTCAGCGTTGGTCTGGCGTAATGCAGCGTTAGCTTGGATCACTTCTTCTTCTACATGGCCTTTCATCGCAATAAATGACCCACCAACTTTAACATATGGCACACACCATTCGACAAGCACAGGTAACGGTGCAACCGCTCTTGCAGTAACAATATCGAACGATTCACGATGAGATGATATCCATGTTTCAGCACGTTCATTCACTACCCTGGCTTGCAGACCTAAGTGGTCTAACGCCGCTTGCAAAAAGACCGCTTTTTTAGTGGTTGCTTCCAATAACGTCAATTGAATTGTCGGATCCATAATCAATAATACAATACCAGGAAATCCAGCCCCAGTGCCGACATCAAGGACTGATTGGCCACGCCACTGAACATGATGATATAACGCCAACGAATCCTCAATGTGCTTAATCACAATATCGGTTGGCTCCGTAATGGATGTCAAATTCGTATGCGCATTAAAGGCCAACATAAAATCTACAAACCGTTCGAGTTGCACTTCTTGATCGTTGGTTAGTTTCAAATGCTCCATAGGATATGTCATGTTCGTCCTCGTAAGTGGACCATCAAGGTAGAAATATCACTTGGATTGATACCTGAAATTCGCATAGCCTGACCAATCGTGCGTGGTGTAATTTTTTTAAGTTTTTCGCGCGCTTCAGTCGCTAAATTATGAATCGCATCATAATTGATGGAATCAGGAATCATTAAATGTTCGAGTTTCTTCAAACGGTCAGATTGAACTAGCGACTTATCGATGTACCCTTGGTATTTAATTTGAACTTCAATTTGTGAGGCGACATCTTCGTTCACATCGACGGGTTCACCAAGTAATTCCTTGATGTGATAATAATTCAACTCTGGTCGTTTCAATAAGTCATACGCTGCGACATTCGTGTTCAGTGCGGTGGAATCCACATCAATCAAATACGCATTTGTTTCTTTGGTATTGAATACTCGGGTTGATTGCAAATGCAAGAGTTCTTGTTCAATGCGTGCTTGCTTGGCAATGAATTGTTGAAAACGCTCATGCGACACCAAGCCTACCTCATACCCTTTTTCTAATAAGCGAGTATCCGCATTGTCATGACGTAGTAGTAAACGAAACTCAGAACGCGATGTCAACAATCGATATGGTTCTTCCGTTCCTTTGGTCACTAAGTCATCAATCATCACACCAATATATGCTTCATCTCGACCCAATATAAGGGGGTCTTTTCCTTCCACTGCAAGAGCGGCATTAATGCCTGCCATCAGTCCTTGGCCAGCGGCTTCTTCGTAGCCACTTGTTCCATTCACTTGCCCTGCAGTAAAGAGTCGTTTGATCAGTTTGGTCTCAAGCGAGTGCGACAATTGTGTTGGGTCAATCGCATCATATTCAATTGCATATGCATATTTAATAAACTCAGCGTGTTCCAACCCCGGAAGGGAGCGAATCATCTGTTCTTGGATGTCTTCTGGCATTGACGTCGACATTCCTTGGACATAAATTGTGTCCATAAACAAGGATTCGGGTTCTAAAAACACCTGATGACGTGGTTTATCGGAAAAGCGGACAATCTTATCTTCAATTGATGGACAGTATCTGGGTCCCACTCCTTCAGCGACCCCAGAATACATTGAGGACTGATCCAAGTTTGCATTGATGACATCATGTGTGTCTGCTGTTGTATGAATCAACCAACAATGGGCTTGATCTTCGGCTGCAATAAATGGTGCGTTCGATTCGAACGAAAAATGGCGAACATCAACATCACCAGATTGAATCGATGCTTTCGAATAATCGATACTATCTTTATGAAGTCTTGGTGGTGTTCCAGTTTTCAAGCGGTATGTTTTGAATCCCAACTGACGAATCGAGTCTGACAACCCCATGCTGGGACGTTCCCCTTGTGGGCCCGCAAAGTTTGATTCTTGTCCGACCAAAACCTTGGATTGCATGTAAGTCCCTGTTGTTAAAACAACCGCATCGGCTTCAATTTTTGTTCCATCTTCCATGGTAATGCCACCAACTCTAGCATCATCAACATCGAGTGAATCAACTAGCCCCTCTAACAAGGTAAGGTGCGGTTGCATCTTCATTGTGTTTTGGATTTCTTCGGGGTATTTCACTTTGTCAATTTGCGCACGCAAAGCGCGAACCGCTGGTCCTTTGGACAAATTCAGCATTCGCATTTGAATGTACGTTTTATCGGTGTTTCGTCCCATTTCACCACCAAGGGCATCGATTTCTCGAACAACAACCCCTTTGGCGGGCCCACCAATACTTGGATTACACGGCAGAGACCCGATTTTTGTTAAGTTGCCAGTAATCAGCAGCGTTTCTTGGCCCATTCTTGCACTCGCAAGAGCGGCCTCGATTCCAGCATGCCCACCACCGACAACGATGACGTTATATTTCATTGATTTTCCTTTATTTGCTGCTTCATTTTATCATAAAGCACCCTTTTGCGTTTTGCGATTATGTTAGAATATACTTACGAAAAGGAGCATCATTGTGGAAGCAAAAACGATCCTGATTGTTGAAGACGAACCAACGATTCAAAATGTTGTTAAAAAATATTTTGAAACTGAGGGATTCCATGTCATCACTGCGAATGATGGTTTTGCTGCGCTAGAACAATTTAACTCCAATCATATCGACTTGATCTGTTTGGACATCATGATGCCAAACATCGATGGTTGGACCGTGACAGAAACCATTCGTGAAACATCCGATGTTCCGATTATTATTATGACTGCACTTTCTAGCGAAGAGAATGTGCTCAAAGGGTATGAGTACCGGATTGATGATTATATTACCAAACCATTCAATCCGAAAATACTGGTTGCCAAATCCAAAAGCTTACTCAACCGGATTGGTGCACCAGCGCCCGTTGAACGAAAACAATCTTCTTCACTTGTGATTGGTCCCCTCGACTTGAACACGAACAACATGATCTTTAAAGTGGATGGACGAATCGTAGAACTTTCAAAAACAGAGTTTGATTTGATTCATTTCTTTATGGACCACCAACAACAAGTGTGTTCCAGAGATTTGATTCTTTCTTCAGTATGGGGAGATGCAGCAGTAGAAACCCGCATCGTTGATACTTACATCAAGAAAATTAGAAAACTTCTAGGACCACACGCGAAGATGATTAGCACTGTATTTGGTTCAGGATATCGCTTTGAGGCCAATGATGAATCGGTTTAGAAACCTATCGTTATCCTCACAAATATTCTTTTTCATTAGCTCGTTTGTATTGTTACTCATTTTACTGCAATTTCTTATTTACCAATTTGTCTTCCAGGGATTTTACCTCAATCAACAACTATCCATTCTGAACACTGCGGTAACGGATTATGTGGTTGAATTGCGAACCAGTCCATCAGACAATTACTTCAACCCCATTTATAATTTTACTACGCAAAACAATGCAATCTCTTTGGTATTGGACGAAAATTTTGTTCCGATTCAAGAAGAGTTTGAAAATTATTCTGTAGAAGTTACAGATTCTTCCACATTTGAAGTGTATCGAATTGTCTTGCCAGAAACCTCATCAGTGATTCGTTTGTCAGATCGCATCAATGCGTCAATTCGATTACGCAATGACATTGATGATGAATACGACATTTATTCCTTAACACTAAACAACGATATTCAATATGAAATTCCTTGTAGTGGTTGTATTGAAGTTACTGGAATTGTGACCAGAATCAATGCGCCACGCACATTGAATTTATATTTTAGAAGCAACCAAACAGCAGTCACTGAGCTGTTCAAGGTACGAACCTCCGAGCAAATTAAAGTCGCTGACTTTGATCAAGTGGGTGTTCGTCTAATTAGTAATACGGAGTTCTCTAGAAACATTGTCTACTTGAATAAAGTCGCTGACAACACTTTTGTCTTAACCATTTTCATTACTGAGAGTCCTGAGGAGATTACGAACATTTTAGGCGCTTACAACTTTACCATCTACTTGGTGGTGATTGCGTTAGCTGTGGTGATGAGCATTTTGGTCTCACGCTTCATCTCCAAACCAATCATTACGATTGATAATGCCGCGAAAGAGATTTCTAACCTGAATTTTGATGTGGTGGTCAACGAATCTCAAAACATTGAGGTATCATCGTTATCCAAATCCATTACGACAATGGCGGCAAACCTTAAGAACACCGTCCAAAAACTTAACCAACGAAATCAAGAAGTAACAACATTATATGATGACCAACAGGACCAAATTGAACTTCGCAAGAAGTTTATCTCCGCCATTTCACACGAGTTAAAAACACCATTGATGGTGATGAACATTACTGCCCAGGGGATTTTAGACGGCATCTTCAGCGAACCCGAACAACGTGAAGAACTTCAGCGAATTCTGAGTGAAGTAGGCACACTAGATTCAATGATCAAAGACTTGCTTGATGTGTACAAACTTGATGAACTTCGTATGGACATGGACGTTGAGAAAATCAATTTACGATCAATCACAGAGCGTCAACTTGAAAATGTTGACAACTTGATTCAACGATACTCGTTGGAGTTATCGTTAGAGTCTGACCGCAATGTGAGTGTCATGGCCAACCCCAAATTTATGGGTATGGTAATTTCCAATATCTTAACCAATGCAATCAAATATACCCCAGACAAGAACAAAATTAAGATTACGATTCAATCCATCAAAGACAAAATTGAGTATCGCGTGACCAATTATGGAACAACGATTCCAGAAGATATGTTGGAACACATTTGGGAACCTTTCATTCGCGTTGATGAGTCAAGAACCAAACAGACCAAAAGCAAAGGAAGCGGACTTGGATTGTACATTGTGTCTGAAACCTTAAAGGCTCATCGTTTTGACTTTGGGATTGAAAACGTCAAAAATGGTGTTAGTATTTGGTTTACTGCAAAGAAAAACAGGAAAGATTGATTCCTGTTTTTTTTCTCCCCTTGGGTGCCTACATCCACACACGGCCTATCTTAAGGCTGCTCCATTCCTGGCCTGACCTGGTTCAATAGAACATGTTGAATGCAGGCGCCCAAAGAGAGACTTATCGTCGTTCTTGGAAGAATGCTTTTAATAACGCTGCACTCTCGTCTTCCAGTAATCCGCCCGTGACCTTCACATTATGGTTAAATTTTTTACTATCTAAAATGTTCACAACACTTAAATGAGTCCCAAATTTAATCCCCGGCGCTGCGTAAGTCACTCTTTCAATGCGGGCATTGATGATTGCTCCTGAACACATTGCACATGGTTCCACGGTGGTATAGATTTCACAATCTCCCAAATGCCAAGTACCTAATACCTTACTTGCTTCTTGGATGCACAATAATTCCGCATGTGATGTCGCATCGTTGGTTGCTTCTTTACGGTTGTGATTTCTTGCGATAATTTTCCCATCACACACAAGTACTGCGCCGATAGGGACTTCATTTTCTTGATAGGCAAGCTCTGCTTCCTTGAGTGCCTCACGCATGTATTCAGCGGCGGACATCGTGACAATGTCTGCAGCGTGGCTCATAGGCTTCACTCGCTCCGACTAATACAATCGGATCATCGTAATGTGCAGGTTCTCCTTCAATCAATCGTTGCGTTCGTGTTGCTGGGTTTCCACATATCGTACAAATCGCTGATAACTTATCGACAAATTCTGCTTTGACGAGCAAATCACCCATAATTCCAAATACTTCGCCACGAAAATCTTTATCAAGTCCCGCTAGTATCACGCGCATTCCTTGATTCGCATATTGTTCACACACTCCAATCAATGTTTGATCAAAGAATTGAACTTCATCGACTGCGATAGCGTACGTATTTTCTGTGACATGGTTCGCAATTTCATTTGCTGAATCAATCGTAATCGCAACATGTCGATAATTGGAATGGGATACTACTTCATTGTCTGAATATCGGTTATCAATGCGGGGTCGAAATACGAGCACTTCTTTTTTAGCATAGTCAATGCGCTTGATCCGTCGAATGAGTTCTTCGGTTTTTCCGGCAAACATACTGCCGCAAATCACCTCAACCCATCCATCTTTTGCGGTGATGAACATAGCATCCTCCTGAGAATATTGTACCGACTCATCTGCACAAAAGAAATGAAAAAAAACCACTGTAGTGGTTTATTCTTCTTTCGCTTCTTGTTCTTCGCGTTCGGCTTGACGACGTGCGCGTTCTTTTTCAATGGTTGCGATTTCTTTTGTTTTTGCTTCTGCCGTTTCAACACGCTTCATAAAGCGATCGACACGACCATCTGCTTGAATGACATTTTGTTTCCCAGTATAGAATGGATGACAATTGGAGCAAGTATCAACTTTAATTGATTCTAAGACACTCCCGACTGCAAATTCATTTCCACACTGAGCACAAACGACAGTCGCAGTTTGATAGGTTGGATGTATTCCGGCTTTCATTATGCTCTCCTTCCGCCATGGGTCGTCCATAGTAAGTGTTTTTCTGTGCTTTGACATTATATCACACGAAATTCATCTCGCAATCACTTTACACAAATAGGCAAAGACCTTTAGTGAAGATGCCTTTTAGCGTAAAATGAAATCGGTGAACGCTATGAGATACTTTGTCATTTCCGATGTACATGGAAACATTGATGCACTCCAAACTGCATTGAACGCAAGTGGATTTGAACGTGGAAACACCGATCATTTGTTGATTTGTAATGGAGATATGTTCGACCGAGGATTCGATTCGAAAGCAGTTTTTGAGTTGGTCAACAGCATTCCTAACGCCATTCATATTCGCGGAAATCACGATACAATGTTGCTTGAATTTTTTACCGACCCCGGAAGTCCTGGGGTTGAATTTAATTATAACGAGAATGGCCTGCGCGCGACGCTTGCATCGTTTGCTGACATTCCCAACAATGACATCGACATGGTGTGGACGAAAAAACGCGATATGCTTCGCGATAAAGTGATTGCGATGAACCCACCCTTGTACAAGTATTTACATGACCTCAAAGATTTTTATGAAACCAAGACCCACATCATTGCTCACGCTGGAATTGATCCAACCAAGGGAGTGGACTGGCGCGAAACATCCACCTTGCAGCAACTTACTTGGGACCGTGATTTTCTATTCAAAGACACATCTCATATTGAAAAAATTATAGTCGTTGGGCATACGTGTGTTGATAGCATTCGTAAAGAATTGATGGACAAAGGGCTATTGGAGATTGGTTTGTATGACCGCAGACCTGTTGTTTATCAAAACAAAGTGTATATCGATGGCTGTTCGTACCGTTCAAACGGCCAAGTCAATGTTTATGAGTTTGAAGAGTAAAAAGGGCCTATTTGATAGGCCCTTTTGCATCTCGAACAAATACATATAATGATTTCGTGCTATGTGATTTTGAATATTGATACCCTAGTTGATTGAATGAAGTGAGTTGATTTGGGGTGGTAATTTTATTGTTGATGCAATAATCTAGCATGGCCCCACGAGCCATTTTTGCGTAAGTAGCTTTATTGATTAATTTGCCGTTGGTGCTTTCGTAAAACTCAATCGAAATCATCGGTTGAGTGATGGCTTTAGAATATTCTAGTGAGGCTAAATTCACAATCGGTTCTTCTAATGTAAAGTTCCATTTTGAATACAGCGATGGCTTGAATGGAGTATGAAAATCAAGTCGATACGGTTTGATGCCAGTAAGAGGAGTGACGATTCCGTAAAAGGCATCAATGATTCGAATTGTTTGTTCGGCGTAGTCCCATTGATCTTTTGTGTATTCTTGCAAACGAAGAGCTTGGTAGGAAAGTCCCGTGTATGCATACAGTGCTGCATTGGGAGTGGCTTGATCAAACGTTTGAAAGGATTCATACGCGGCTTTGGCGATGGCTTCACTGCATCCATATATTGTCGCTAGCTTCTTCACGGAATACTTCTGAAGCGAAGTAAGTATCGGCTTATAATAGTCACTTGGCAACGAGGTATAGGGATACAGTTTCTTGAATTGCATTGTTTTTGTTGGGGAGTAAATGATCTTCATACATAGAGTATAACAAAGCAATCCTTGTTGGTGGAACACCGATGGATGTGATACCATCAACCTTGGTCAAACAAGGAGAATATATGATAGGTTTGCCAAAACTTGAAATGAAATCGATGCAATAACATGTCCATGTTGATGAAATTATATTGTTCCACAGGCTTTGGTTTAGAAGCCGTGGTCAAACGAGAACTAATCGACCTCCAGTGTCCAATTCTTGAAGTGCGGGATGGTGCTGTTGTTACCGAAGGGGACTGGCATACGATTGCAATGCTCAATGTTCATTTGCGTTGTAGCGAACGAGTATGGTGGCTGGTGGATGAATTCCCAGCGACCACTTTTGATATGCTTTACGACGCTGTGAAAGCAATCCCTTGGCGTGATTTGGTTCAAGTTGATTCAAACATCCCAGTCTCTGGAAAGAGCATCAAGTCTGTGTTATCGAGTGTGCCAAACTGTCAAAAAATAACAAAAAAAGCAATTGTTGACGCATTGTTACTTGATCCCAAAGTGAGTTCACTGCCTGAAACTGGGGCGAGATTTCCTGTGTCGGTCCATATCTTACGTGATGTCGTGAGTATTTTGATCGATACATCAGGAGTTGGGTTACATAAACGAGGGTACCGCTTGGACCAAGGGGATGCACCACTCAAAGAAACGTTGGCTGCCGCATTGATCTATTTGAGTTACTTTGGCGACGACCGAGTCCTTTATGACCCATTTTGTGGATCAGGTACGATTGCGATTGAAGCGGCGATGATGTCCAAACATCAAGCCCCAGGATTGTACCGTGATTTTGTCTCCTCGAACTGGCCCCAAATGAAGGGTCAATACGATGCTGTAAAACAAGCAGCGCAAGAATTAATCATAACCAAACCAGTGCATATTTATGCGTCTGATGATGACGCCAATGTCATCGCTGTCGCCATACGAAATGCAACCAGAGCTCGCGTCTTTGATGTCATTCGCTTCCAAAACAAGGACGCAAGAGAGCTTGCGTTTGAAGAGGAATTTCCTGTAATTATTACGAACCCACCGTATGGTGAACGACTTCAAGACCAAGCATCGATGCGTCAACTAATGAAAGAATGGTTACCTATGGTTCAAGCGGCATCGAGCGCAAGTTTGTATGTCTTGACCAGTGAGCCACAACTGGAACGATTATGGGACAAACCCGCAAGCAAACGACGTGTGTTATTCAATGGACCCATCAAGACCACGTTCTATCAATGGTATGGACCCAAACCAAACAAAAAGACCTAAATGAGGTCTTTTTTATCGTGTACTTTTTAATGCTCTTCCCCATCGATCAAGTTGGGTCAGTTGTTGCTCCATATTGGCTTGATGTAAGCTTTGGGGTTTAAAGACAGACCAGTTTTCAAAGTCTGTAAACATACTCAGAGCAACGTGTCCTCGCACATCCGCCATTTGGAGTTCACCAAGGATGGTTCGTAGATGTTCAGCTGCTCTTGCACCGCCCAAAGACCCATAACTGACAATGCCTGCAGGTTTATTGTTCCAAGCATCTTTAGCACTGTCTAAGGCATTTTTTAAGGACGCAGGAATCGAGTGATTATATTCTGCAGTGATAAAAATAAATCCATCAAGTTCTGCTAATTTGGTGTTCCATCGCTCAACACCTGATACATCGGCACTTTCACCAAGCATCGGTAATTGATAGTCTTTCACATCAACAATTTCGTATTGATTGTTGTTGAATCCTTCAGCTTGTTCTTTAACCCACTGTGCGACTTGTGGAGAAACTCGTCCCTCTCTGGTGGAACCGACAATAATTCCTATCTGCAACTCAGCCATGTAGATGGTTTCCTTTTCTTAATACTGTTTTAGATAGCTGTTTAGTTCCCATTCTGTGACTTGGGTACGATACTCATCCCATTCTTGGTATTTCAATTCCATAAACTTGGTCAATAGTGGTTTCCCAATGACTTCATTCAATAACTCGTTTTTCTTCAACGCATACAATGCTTCTTTTAAGTTCTCAGGAAGTTGATCAATCCCTTGCGCTTCACGTTCTTCTCGGTTCATTGCATACAAGTTCGCGTACACAGGGTCCATTGGAACCAGTTGATGTTCGATGCCATATAGACCTGAGGCCAGAATTGCACTGAACGCCAAATACGGATTGGCAGTCGCATCAACACTACGTAATTCAATGCGTGTAGCGGATCCTCGTTTGGCAGGAATACGAATCAATGCACTACGGTTTGCATCACTCCAAGACACATACACGGGAGCTTCATACCCAGGTACAAGACGTTTGTATGAATTCACCGTAGGGTTACAAATCGCAGTGAATCCAGGCGCTTGTTTTAACACACCGGCAATGAATTGACGACATACTGGCGACAGTTTCATCGAGTCTTCTTCGTGGAAGAACGCATTGACGCCGTTAGCATCGGTCAAACTACAGTTCGTATGCATTCCAGATCCATTGATTCCATAGACTGGTTTTGCCATGAATGTCGCATGGAGTCCATGACGTCGCGCGACGTTTTTTACGACGAGTTTGAATTGTTGCAAATTGTCTGCTGCAGCAAGCGCATTTGCAAAACGAAAGTTGATTTCATTTTGTCCTTCTGCCACTTCATGGTGTGCTGCTTCGACCATGAACCCTAGTGCTTCAAGTTCCAGCACGATGTCTCGTCGGCAGTCTTCTGCTTGATCAACAGGGGCCAAATCAAAATAGCCTCCATCATCAGATGGTTCAAGCAAAATAGTGTCTCCTTCGGTCTTGAACAAGAAAAATTCTGGCTCTACACCAATTTGAAACGCACTAAATCCCATCGATTCCATTTTTGCTAATGTCTTTTTCAAAATATAACGAGGGTCTTCCGCAAAGGGTTTGCGGTCCATCGTATAGACATCACAAATCAACCGAGCAACGGTTCCATATGACGTATCTTCATAGGCGAGTAGTAACCACGTGCTTAAGTCAGGCTGCAAGTACATGTCCGCTTCTTGAATCCGAACAAATCCTTGAATACTTGAGCCATCAAACATGACTTCTCCCTCAAGTGCGGACTCAAGTCCGCTCACGGGAATCTCAACATTCTTTAAGATTCCGTTGATGTCAGTAAACATCAGTCTCACATAATGAACGTTAAACTCTGCTGCTTGTTTCAAAATCTCTTTTTTTGTCATACTCGCTCTCCACTTATTTAATCTATTATAATCATTTGTTTCTTAATTTATATAAAAAGAGGCAAATTGCCTCTTCCATATATTTATTTTACGGGTAAATCAATCGCCACGCCATCTGGGCCAGGGTTATTTTTTAAATATTCGCGAAGATCGACAAGACCTTCACCGCGAGATCCTGGCTTACAAAGACCAAGTGTATTCACTTTTCCCTCTAAGATTCCGTTGGTAAAACCAGCGCACCCCGGAAATCCACATGCACCACAGTTTACTTGTGGCAAGAGTTCCATGATTGTGGGCCATAACGCATGTCCATCTCAACATAAAGAAAGTCAGCTGAAAAATGCTAAGAACAATCCTTAACAAGTCCAAGCCTGCCCATAACAAGAAAGGCACCCATGTTACACTAACTTTGAAGACCTAAGAAGGCCATTGACAATGATTGCAGCAACAAACAAAGAACCGGAACCTTGAATTCTTCAGGAACATCTATTGCATCCAAACGCACACGAATCGCACTAAAACGCAAAGATAATCAATGCATACCCAAGTGCTGTTCCAAGTGCAGTGGTCATACTCATCGCAAAATCCACCCCAGGTAACCAAAGTCACCGTAGAAGTTGGAGATAATACTTCCTTCTGCGATTCCTAAGATGGCACAGTTTGTTGTAATGAGTGGTAAATGTCAGATTCCTAATGACTTATAGAGGGTGTCGAATATTTTAAGAACATTTCAACAAATTGAATTGACGCAATCACCAAGATGAATGCTAATGTTCAAATACCTGCCCAAGTGGCAATAACACACCATAGAAGATAATGTACGTTACACCGTTGGCAAGAAGCATCACAAAGATAACTGCAGCAGCCATCCCAGCAGCAGCTTCAATTTTTTTCGATACACCAAGGAACGAACAAATTCCTAAGAAGCGAATCAAAATAATGTTATTGATTAACATCGCACTGACAAGTGCGGTAAAGAAGACAGCTACACTCATGCGCTTGCTCCTTCTTTGCGAACTTGCATCCCCTGACGAATCGCGAGAATCAATCCGACCGTCAAGAACGCTCCCGCAGGAAGTCCAAAGACCGCAATCCCGTAATCACTTACATTGACTCCAGCAATCAGCTGAGTCACGTCACCAGGGGTTGCAAAGAATGGTAAATACTCACCAAACACAATCGTTCCTGAACTTAATACTTCACGAATCGAGCTAATGATGATTAAGGCCAAGCTAAATCCTAACCCCATCCCAATGCCATCAAGCATCGAGGCGATTGGTTTGTTTTTGGACGCAAAACTTTCTGCTCGACCTAAAATAATGCAGTTCACAACAATCAACGGTAAGAACACTCCTAAGCTAACAAACAAGTCATACGCGAATGCTTCGGTTAACATTGAAATCATCGTGACAAACGCCGCAATAATAACGATATAACTTGGTACCCTGATTTGATCAGGAACATAATCTTTGACTAATGAGACAAACAGGTTGGAGAGTGTTAACACTAAAATAACTAAGATGCCCATTCCAAGTGCCGTTTCTACTCGTGCAGTGACCGCTAACGCAGGACACATTCCAAGCAACATCACAAACACAGGGTTTTCTCTTGTGAGTCCTCTGGTTAATAATTCAGTTGATTTCATACACTACCTCCATGATACGCACTGACTGCAGCAAACAAATCTCGCAACGTCGATGCCGATCTTGTTGCCCCAATGGAAATATCAATTGCCTCATAATCTCGTTCGATTGGTTGAGACAAGAAAGTAAATCCATAGTTTGATTTTCTTGCTGGAGCACTAATTCCTGGTGTTTGATTGAATTCCAATTCAACATAATCAACCACAACGCCTGCAGCATTGATTCCCACCAATAATGCAATTGAACCGTGGTCATTGACTGCCGCCACTTGATAAATATACCCAAGCACATTTGCTTGTGCATCAAAAACAACCACGCGGCTTGTGAGCGCAGACCCATCCGAAACATCTGATGCTTCAAACGACTCTAACATCGGAAACAACGCACCATACGCCGTGAGGATTCGGTCTTCTCTTGCTTCGATAATAACAGGCTGCGTTAACGAATTGACTTGATCAAGTAACAACCCACTGACTGCAGCAATCAAAAACAAGGTTAAGCCCGTTAATAATTTTTGTTTCACTAGCTCACCCCCACAACAATCAACGTAGACAACACCACAATCACTGCAGCAAAGACACTAATGCTGCGCGCGGAGAATTTTGGTTTTGCCCAGCGGTAATAATCTAACATTGGAACAAACATGTTCATGATCACAATCGCAAACACAGTTCCTTCAGGAAGCGCACCAAACAATCGAATCAAAAAGTTGATCGCCCCAATCCCAAAGGCATAATAAATTTTCCCTGGCATCGTTGTTGGTGCACTGACGGGGTCAGTTGCCATATACACCGCACCAAACATCATTCCGCCACTAAATACTTGAATTGGTACATACATCAGTGACGCTCCACTAGCAAAGGCAGCTACCGCAGCCAAAAACGCAAAGGTGGAAATGTAGGTCACCGGAATGCGCCAATCAAAACTGCGACGAGCAAACATATATAGCGCCCCAACAATAATCAATAACGCACTGGTTTCTCCAACACTACCTGGCATTCCAATGCCACTAAACATGGTCCACAAATCAACATTGGATACCGCATCAACATTT
>JAGYLA010000009.1 GCA_018401215.1 Bacilli bacterium
TCCTCAATCGCAGCGTAAGTAACAGGGGCACTTGTTCCTGCAATTTGGTCTAACCCTTGAGTAATAAGTTGCGTCCCATTCAAATCAACAAATTGGTTCAAAAATGTGGTGTTTTCTAACAATCGGTCACCAATTCCAACTGTTTCATTGTGGGAAACAATTCGGATTCCTGCAACTTCGAGACGGTCCGCATAAACAAACAATAAAAACTCAATGCCATCATTCCACCCCTTGATGCTTGCTTCATACACTAGCACATAATCGTTGTCATCCTGGGTCATACTAACCATCGTTTGAACCGACTCAGGAGGAGTAGATGCTGGCAAATAGGAAACAAACCCGTTGGCAGCAGGAACAACATCAAAATACAATGAGTTTTCTCGTTGTAACCTAGCCTCCTCAATCAAGGGGGAAGTGTAGGCGTTCACAACAAAAATACCAATCACCATAACAATCGCTGACAACAATAAAAACAGACTGCCTTTTGTCTTCATGTATTACTCTTTTCTTTGAGGTATTTCTACACATCAAGTATAACAAAAAACGCACTTCCTACAACGCAAGGAAGGCGTTTTCAATCGTTATTTATTAAATAATGTTAAATAGGGTTCGTAGCCACGTTCGACCAATTGATCTTTGGCAATAAACTCAATCGCTGCTGAATTGATACAGTATCGTGGTAAGCCATTGGGTCCATCATCAAACACATGTCCCAAATGCGAATCTGAGCTTGGACTTCGAACTTCAGTTCGTTTCGACCACAGTTTATGATCATCTTTGTATTCAAGAGGCGTCGCACTTTTTGTAAAAGAAGGCCACCCACAATGAGAATCAAATTTATCTAATGAAGTAAACAACACTTCACCATTATAAATGTCGACATAAATCCCATCTTCAAACAAGTCATGATACTCATTTTCATAAGGAGGTTCGGTCGCTTCATGTTTTGTTACGTTAATCTGTAAGTCGGTATATTTTTTTTCCATTTCCATCACCTTATTATTATTGTATCAAAATGTAAATAGTATAAATAATAAGTTAAAACACTTAAAAATACTTGACAGCGGTTTCATATTGGACTAAATTAATAGTACTAAAGTATAAGGAGAAAATATGGAACGAATTAGCATTGAAGTATATGAGATAGTATCTCACGTATTAACGCTTGGATTTGCGGCGATGGGAGCAGCATTGCTCTACTTCATTTTGACAAAAAATGATAACTCTCCAAAATACCGTCCGTCCAGTGTATTAAGCGTCGTCGTCATGGTTTCTGCATTCTTGCTATTATTCTTGCAATATCTATCATGGAGTGATGCATATGTATTAAGCGCTACTAATGATGCATATGTACTTGCTGAAGAAACAAGATTGTTCAGTAATGGTTACCGTTACTTGAACTGGTTGATCGACGTACCAATGTTGCTCATCCAAATCTTATTCGTCGCAGGAATCACAGGTGCTGCATTTACGAAATATCTTCGTAACTTCGCAGTCACTGGAGTATTAATGATTCTTACTGGTTATGTTGGACAATTCTACGAACCAGGAAGAGCAAATGAAAACGTTACATTATGGTTGTTGTGGGGATTCATCTCTACCGTGTTCTACATCTTCGTCTTGGTTTACATTACACGTGTAATCAAAGAAGGTTCAGCGAACATGAAAAAATCCAAAGGTCGTCCGATCTTTGAATTCATCCTTCCATTATTCTATGTAGCATGGACAATTTACCCTGTTGCTTACGTAATGCCTGCATTCATTGAACAATTAGGATACGGAACTGCAATTGCTTCCCAACAAGTCCTATACACTGTCGCAGACATCTCAAGTAAAGTAATTTATGGTGTATTGTTGAACATCGTCTCAACCATTCTTTCCAAAGAAGAAGGATACGAAGGCGCATAATCATTAAAAAAGGACTCTTGCGAGTCCTTTTTTTTATGTGATATCTAGAATGACTGGTTTGGACCAATCGATCGAACCTTTGATTACAGCAACCGTACTACCATCAATCAGGTTCTCGTAACTTCCATCTGGCAAATCAATCGTCACTGCTTCTGCTTTTGTATTGAAGATTCCATACAATGTTCGAGGCCCTCGCTGATAGGAAGCAATCAAACATTCATCCACCACTTGAAGATCATACGATCCTTCCGCAAAAATCGGATCCTTTTTGATACTAGCTAGCGTTTGAATCAATGGAGTGATGCCTTCGTTCGAAAGATCAATGGTGTCTTTATCAAACAAACTCGGCAAATGGTCACTGAGTGATTCTTGTCCTGCATAAATCAATGTTGTTCCTTTAAGAAAAAATAGCATTGACGTATGCATCACAGGATCGAGTCCAAAACTCATAAAGCGAACTTGATCGTGGTTTTCTAAGAATCGTAATTTATTTGCATAAATGGGTAAATAGAACTCTTGAAACTTCATCGCTTCGACAAAGTCCTTCAATGGCCGTTTGCCCTCGTAATATTCTTTTTGAATGGCATACGTGTCATACGAATACTCAATGTCATAAATCTCATACAAATCGGAATCTGTTTCATAAATCGCAGATTGCTTTTTCATCTGTGCGGCAAAATGAGGATCGATTGTTTCCGCAAGCCATACATTATCTGGATTAACGGCACGAACAGCTGTATCTGCTTTTCGCCAAAAGCTTAAGGGCACCAAACTAGCAACATCAGTACGGAACCCATCAACACCAAGTTTGGCCCAATATACTAATGTATCTATCAATTCTTCTTGGAGGGCATCGGAATTGTGAATCAAATCTGCAATGTCCCACCACTCTGCAACCTTAGGGATGACTTCCCCTGCTGCATTTCTTAAATAACTGTCTGGAAATCGTTCAATCAACACCGAATCATGTGACGTGTGGTTGTATACAACATCAATCATCACTTTCAATCCTTTTTGATGCATCGTATCAACCAATAAACGAAAGTCACCAATCGTACCATATTCCGGATTGATTGCCCGGTAGTCAGAAATGGAATAGGGACTGCCTAACGTTCCTTTGCGATTGACGACACCAATCGGATGAATCGGAAGAAAGTGAACAATGTCAGTGCCCAGTGCTTTGATCCGGTCCAAGTCTGAAAGCAACGCTTTGAACGTGCCTTCAGCGGTATGGTTTCGTACATATACTTGATAAATCATTTGATTTTTTAAATTCATAGTCTCACCATTAAGTATCTTACACGACATCGCTACGTTAATAAACCAATTCAACCACATTCGCCACTCCAAACCAATTCCCAATGAAACCATATCGACTACGATATAATATAGCCATGGAGGTCAACATGATCGTTCAAACCAAAGACCAAGTAACAACACTGCGTGAATCTCAACAACGTTTCTTCAAAGACCATTACCGCTCCTATCAAGCCAGAGAACAAGCCCTTTTAACACTAAAGGAGGCAATCATTACTTACGAAGATAGTATCTACTCGGCACTGCGTGCCGATTTGGGCAAATCAGACGTTGAAATCTTAACGACAGAAGTCGCGTTTGTGATTCAAGAAATCAATGAAACACTCAAGCATCTATTACATTGGATGCAACCCAAGCGAGTGCGTGGTTCGTTACTAACCTTTCCATCTTCGAACAAAATCCATTATGAGCCATTTGGCAGTGTATTGATCATTGCCCCGTGGAACTATCCGTTTCAGTTGCTGATTGCCCCGGCGATTGGGGCCATTGCTGCAGGCAATAGTGTGGTCTTAAAACCCAGTGAATTTGCTCCCAAAACCGCTCAAGTAATCGAAGCGATGATTGAAGATTTCTTCCCCGAATCCCAACTTGCTGTCGTCCAAGGGGAAATCAAAGAAACAACATGGTTATTGGAAGAACCGTTTGATTATATTTTCTTTACGGGAAGCCCCAAAGTTGGATCGATCGTCATGGCTCAGGCTGCCAAACACTTAACACCAGTTACCCTTGAACTTGGAGGTAAATCTCCATGTATCGTGGATGAAACCGCGCCACTTCAAGCAACTGCGAAACGAATCCTATTTGGCAAAACCGTCAATGCCGGACAAACATGCATCGCTCCAGATTATTTAGTGGTTCACGAATCCATCAAAGATAAACTCGTTGATGCGTTAAGGGTCGAGCTAACCGCGATGTACGGAACCCACTACAATCAAGGTTACGGTAAAATCATCCATCAAGGACACTACAATCGCTTAGAGGGACTATTAGAAGGTTGTAAGGTACTAATTAGTGGTCCAAGAGACGCAAAAAAACGTACTTTCCCGCTTCATGTTGTCGAGGCGCCGAAAAAGAATCATCCGATTCATCACGAAGAAATCTTTGGGCCAATTTTACCGATTTACACCTACAAAACCAAATCAGACATTGAGCACTTGGTGAGCCAAGAAGCCAATCCACTCGCGTTATATATCTTTAGTCAAAACCAAGCATTCCGTGATGATTTGGCCAAATCAATCCCCGCAGGTGGTGTATGTATCAACGACACCATATTGCACATCGTGAATCCGTACTTGCCGTTTGGTGGTCGTGGCCGAAGTGGTCACGGTGCGTATCACGGAGCAACATCGTTCTTAACGTTCTCCCATCAAAAATCCGTGATGACAAGAAGTTTTCACTTTGATGTCGACCAAAAATATCCACCCTATTCACCGAAGATATTCAATGCAATCAAACACTTGTTGATGAAATAAAACACCCCCACTCGCTCAATGCGGTGTGGGGGCTTTTTTTATGAAGACCGAATAAAGTCTTGAATGATACTAAATACATCGAAGTCAACAAATGCTGGAATCGGGGGTACATGACCCATCCCTTGGACTTCCATTAGCCATACCCTTGCGGTGCCGTCGATAAACTCATATTTCGTTGTGGTCACACTGTATTCTGTCGTAACGTATTGTGTGTGGCCATTCAATGAGGCGATATGATTCACCACATAAGCAATATTTCCTGGTGTATCAAACTCAGGAATCATTGTTGGTACATCATATGGAATGGTTGTATCAGCCGTGCCATGAATGTGTAAATACGGCACTTGAAGTGGTTCTTTGCATTGATTGTAGGTTGCGTTGTTCATCGAACCTATCCAATTGATCGCAAGTGAGATTTCATCTGGATGAGCACACATAAATGCATTCACCATATATCCCCCATTGGAAATACCGGTCATGTATGTGGTGAATTGGTCGACGTCGTACTCTTCTTTGAGTTCGTCTTTGATCGCCAGCAAGAACCCCAAGTCATCATCGCCTGAGGCAAAGTTGGCGTTCCAATAGGTCGAATTGGCATTTGCATTGAATAATCCTTGCGGATAGACAATCATCATATTCAAGCGGTCCGCCAGTTCTTCAAAACCAAGAACCCGTAAGTCTCTTGCTTCACCACCAAATCCATGTAACACAAACATCACACCCGCTTGGGGATTTACATTGACTGGTACATATAAGAAATAATCACGTCGCTCGTTGTCATGCATCATGATGCGAGTTAAAAATTGAGCCCTAGGAGCAATTGGCACTGGCGTTGGTACTGGCGTCACAGGCGTCACTGGTGGTTCAACTGGTTCTACACTAGTGCAACCTGCAATGCCAATCAATACCAATAGAATTAGGAATCGTTTCATCTTAGGTCCCACAGTATGTAACAAATTTTTCATTGGCTGGTCCTGGTTTCGTAAACTCGTGGTTGGATGGTGCGCTATACGGTGATTGAACGGCGGTAAGTAATGATTGAAACAAGGAATCATCCTCTGCTTGGGCCATGACTAAGGCTTGATCCAAACGATGGTTTCTTGGAATGACTTGAGGGTTGGTTTGCTTCATTAACTCAAATGGCTTGTCTTCTTTTGATATTCGTTGTAGCCACAACGAATTCCATTCTTTAAATTCACTACTTTCAAATAACTCAGAGACCAAATATTGTTGCGTTGTTAACGCAACAAAGGTATTGGTGAAATCAGCAAGATGCAGTTCCATCAACTCAAGCAATCGGTCAATCAATGGATGGTCTGTTTCTTCAATCGCTGTTATCCCTAATTTTAATCCAAACAAACGGTAATATTCCTTGAAGTACGTCGGAGCAAACAACGCAAGTTCTTCTTGCGCCACTTGAGCGGCCGAATCGGGATTGGAGTCTAGAAGTGACAACAAGGTTTCAGCAAAGCGTGTCAAATTCCATAGCGCAGCATTTGGTTGATTGTGGTAGGCATATCGTCCATGGTGATCAATCGAACTAAAGGCCGTTTTGGGTTGGTATGAATCCAAAAACGCACACGGTCCATAGTCTATGGTCTCACCGCTCACTAACATGTTGTCGGTATTCATCACACCATGGACAAACCCGACGGATTGCCACTTAGCAATGAGTTTAGCTTGCCGGCGAATGACTTCATTCAACAATTGTTTTGCAGGTCGTTCATTAGATTTTAAGGCAGGAAAGTGACGATCAATCACATAGTCAACAAATTGTTTTTGTAAGAGTGGGTCGCCTTTTTGGGCAATCCATTGAAAGGTTCCCACCCGAATATGACTTTGTGCCACACGAGTTAAAATTGCTCCTGGTAATGGTACCTCACGAAGAATTGGCTCATTGGTTTTGACCACCGCCAAGCTTCTGGATGTTGGAATACCTAAGGCATGCATCGCTTCAGAAATCAAGTACTCACGCAGCATTGGTCCCAGTGCAGCTTTCCCATCACCACCTCTTGAATAAGGTGTTCTTCCAGACCCTTTTAATTGCAGATCAACACGATCACCTAAAGGGGTTATTAATTCTGTCAATAACATCGCTCGTCCATCACCCAATACTGAAAATCCACCAAACTGATGGCCCGCATACACTTGAGCAAGTGGCGTCCATGATTCGTCCAGTTGATTCCCGCTAAGTAATTGAGCGAGATCTTTATTAGTAATTGAAGAAAGATCAATACCAAGTTCGTTTGCTAACGCATGATTAAAAACAACAAGACTTGGCTTGTCGATGACATCCGCTTGCACCAAGGAATACAGCTCACTTGGTAACGAACGATAGGTATTGGATGTTGACCATGCTAATTTCATCTGTTTTCTCTTTCAGTTACAGCGTATCATACCAGGAAAAAGAAAAGGGAAATCTTCTTCCCTGAAATAAAAAAGCTTTCCGTCTCTGGGCGAGGGAAAGCTCTCGTAGTCCAGCGAATCAATGGCCGCTGGGTAGAGACGTTCCCCCCTCATGAGGAATCTATACGATTATTCCTATTATAATCAAAGATTTCAACTTGTAAAGAGTTTTACTTCTTTTTTAATCGGCAAGCAATCATATGTCCTGCAGAAACTTGATAGAAATCATCATCGGCTACACCACGATCACGAAATTGCTGAAAGTCATACTGGTCATTTTCAGCTTCGAAAAAATCCAATGTTTCACCTTCGTTTGCTCGCCGTATATCAGTTTTCAGAAAGGCTGCAATAAGACGCTTGGTATACGGATGCTTTGCTGATTTAAACAACACCTTTACCGGAGCGCTCTCAACAATTTTACCCCCATGCATCACAACAACATTGTCAACCATCTTCGATACCACTCCCAAATCATGCGTGATGAATAAAATGGCGGTATTTAATTTTTCCTTCAATTCATTCATCAGTTTTAAAATCTCCGCTTGAATGATGACGTCAAGCGCAGTGGTTGGTTCGTCGGCAATGAGTAATTTAGGATTGCAAGACAGGGCCATCGCAATCATAACTCGTTGACTCATTCCACCAGATAATTGATGAGGATACGACTTCAATACTCGTTCTGGCTGATCAATTTTGACGGCTTTTAACATTTCATACGCTTTGGCTTTCGCATCTTCACTGCTCATGTTTTGATGCGTAATCAACACTTCACAAAGCTGCTTACTAACAGTAAAGACTGGGTTTAAGCTAGACATCGGCTCTTGAAAAATAATTGAGATTTCATTCCCTCGAATGGCTTCCAATTGACTATCAGTATAATCAGATATTTGTCGGCCATCAAACATGATTGAACCTCCAGCAATCCGCTGGTTGTGTTGGAACAACTGGATAATTGACATTGCGGTTTGGCTTTTTCCACTACCCGATTCGCCAACAATACCTAGTCCCTTCCCAGATTCCAACGTAAACGAGATTCCATCGACTGCTTTCACAACACCGCGACGCGTATCAAAATACGTTTGCAATTCTCGCACTTCTAATAAACTCATACGCGTTCCTCCTTCAAAATCGATGAATCAACTTGATGCAATGTGCACGCAACAAAATGATTGTCGGAAACTTCAACCCAATCATCATCATTCGCTCCATTTTGATACTGAAATCCAAATTGATCCGTATCATAAACAATATCCCATTGCTTTGGAGATTCATAATCATCTTCTAACATCGGCATCGCATTAAGTAGCTGTTTTGTGTAAGGATGTTGTGGGTTGTTAAAAATCTCTTCGGCTGGCGCTAATTCAACCAACTTACCAAAGTACATCACACCAATTCGGTTAGAAATATATCGTACAACACCCAAGTCATGTGTAATGAACAAATAGGTTAAATTTAACTCTTTTTTTAAGTCTTGGAGGAGGTTAATAATTTGAGATTGAATCGAGACATCTAGTGCACTAACGGCTTCATCACAAACAATGAATTTTGGCCGAAGTGCTAAGGCTCGAGCAATCCCAATACGTTGACGCTGCCCTCCAGAGAATTGATGTGGATAGCGATGAATATAGTCTTCGTCAAGCCCACATTGACGCATAATATCTAAAATTGCTTGTTGATATCCCGCATCTTTGGACGAAGGATATCGTTTATGAATCAACAATCCTTCTCCAATAATGTCAGAAACTTTAGCCCGTGGATCTAATGAAGAGTACGGATCTTGGAAAATGATTTGTAAATCCTTTCTTAAGTATCTGGATTCTTTACGAGTAAGCAACGATAAATCCATACCATGATCCAAAAATGTTTCATACTTTTGAAAGCGTTCATCAGATGCTAGCGCTTCTCTAAGTGCATGTAGCTGGCGTTCAATGTTGGCCAATTGCTCCTGAATCACTGCTATTTTCTTCGTATTTGTGATGCGTTTCAACTGACGCAATCTCGAATCGCGCTCTAAAAATATCTTTGAGATTTCATTCAAATCATTATGAGCAGCTAAGCCACCAATCAACCGAAACGTATTGTAGTAGTTTTCTTCAAACGTAATACGAAACACTCGGTACTCTTCAAGTGCTTTGTATAACTGTTCTTTAAGCAATGCTTGTGACGCTAAATCGGCTCCACTCAACTCATCTTGAATCGTTACGATATTACGTTTCAATTGTTGCTGAAGTACGATATCTTGCTCGTATTGTTGTGATTTTTTTGAAATATTACGATAAATACTACGCATGTATTTTGGTAAAAACTCATAAATATCTTCCCCATAGTACAAGGACGATCCACCGGTTTGTCGTTGCAGTTGAATGATTGTGCGACCGAAAGTTGATTTTCCACACCCGGATTCTCCAACGATTCCTAATGTTTCTCCTTCATAAATATCCAATGAAATATTATCGTTGGCTTTGACATACTCCTTGCGTAACTGAAAGAATCGTTTGCGTGGAATCGGAAAGTATTTTTGTAAGTTTTTTATGCTTAATAGCACTCTAGCTTGACTCATCTTAACGATCCCTCATTTTAGGGTCAAAGGCATCACGGATTCCATCACCAAGCATATTGAACGCTAAAATAGTTAGCATGATTGCTAATCCAGGATAAATCGTCAAATATGTTTGGGTACGAATGTATGCTCGCCCACTACTGAGCATCAATCCCCATTCAGCGACAGAGGCTTCGAGTCCCAAGCCAATGAATCCAAGTCCTGCTGCTGCAAGAATCGCAAAGGCAATCCCAAGACTTGATTGAACAATGATCGGAGACAACACATTTGGCAATATGTGCTTCGTCAAAATTCGAAAATGGGAAGAACCAAGTGCATGTGATGCTTCGATAAATTGGCGTTCGGTTACCGTCATCACACTGGAGCGAATAATTCTCGCGAAAATTGCAATATTGCCAATCGCAATCGCAACAATCATATTGAACATTCCACTACCAAATGACGCAACAATCGCAATTGCCAACAAGATCGATGGAATCGCCAATAAAACATCAGAAACCCGCATGATTAAAATATCGATGATGCCTTTAAAATAGCCAGAAACAAGGCCCAATACACCACCGATGGCCAAAGCGATTGAGACCGCAGACACACCAATTACCAATGAGGTTCTTGTGCCAAAAATAATACGTGATAGTACATCACGACCTAAATCATCCGTTCCCAACCAATGTTGCAAGGTTGGAGCTTGCAGTACATTTTGTAAGTTCTGTTCGCGCATACCGTAAGGTGCAATAAATTCCGCAAAAATCGCTATAAATACCAATATAGCAATAAAAGCCAAGCCAATGAGCGCTCGATTATCTTTTGAAATGGCATAACGAACTTCTTGCCAAGGTGTCAATGAACCACTGATGGCTAATTGATCTAATTTTTCTCGTTTTCTCATCATTGGAACCTACTTGTATTGCGCACGAATGCGTGGATCGATAAAGGAATACAATATATCAACAATCAAGTTCACGATACTAAACATAAATGCAACAAACAATACACTACCTTGGACCACCATAATGTCTCTTGTGCGAATCGAGTTGACCATCAACACACCAAGTCCATTGATGCTAAATACGGATTCGGTTAACACTGCGCCCCCCATCAACGCACCAAACTGAAGTCCAATGACTGTAACGACGGGAATCAATGCATTACGTAACGCATGACTATTGACAACCTTCTTCTTCGACAAGCCCTTACTACGCGCTGTACGAATGTAATCTTGGTCTAAGACATCAATCATGCTTGAGCGGGTAATTCGAGCAATGTTTCCAATCGATGCGGTCGACAAGGCAATGACTGGCAATACCCATTGGTTGGGGTTACTAAACCCACCCGAAGGAAACCATCCCAGTGTCAATGAAAAGATAATGATCAAAATCAACGATTGCCAAAACGTCGGCATCGATACGCCAAACAAAGCCAAAGCCATCACTCCATTGTCTACTGCCGTGTTTGGTTTCTTTGCTGCGATAACACCCAAAGGGATTCCTGCCAACGCTGCAAAGGTAATACTCAGTGAAGCCAATAAAATCGTGTTGGGTAATCGTTGCAAGATTTCACCAAGAACCTCGCGATTGTTGATGTAAGATCGACCCAAATCAAATCGTAAAAAGACATCGCCTGCATAGCGGAAAAATTGAACCAAAAACGGATCATTTAATCCCAATTGATTGCGAAGCGCTTCTAACGATTCTTGCGTTGCTTGTTCTCCCAAGATTAAAGATGCTGCATCACCAGGAGATAAATACAAAATCGTAAATACAATGAATGTCACGCCAAGTAAAATAGGGAACAACCAAAGTACTCGCTTTATAATGTAACGATACATACATCCTCCCTCTGCTTATCATTGTAAAAAAAAGAAAGGCTCATCGCAATGAGCCATTCTTCAAAACTAATTCGTTTTACGAACACCTGCTAATGGGTAACTTCCCATTGGATGATGTTCAAATCCTTCGACACCAGCACCGTAAGCAGATACGTTTTCACGAGTTTGTAAGAATACCCATGGTAGGTCTTCTGCAATGATTGCTTGTGCTTCTTGATACGCCTGTAAACGAACGGCTTGATCAATGGAACCGCGTCCTAAATCGAGTAATTCATCAACACGTGGATTGGAATAGAATGTTCGGTTTCCACCTGCGGGTCCTGATTCAGAGTGGAACAATGGATAGAGTCCATAGTCCGCATCGGCAGTAACGGTTGTCCAACCTAGCATGAACAAGTCAGCGACTGATTCTTCTGCTGGTTTTCTGGTTTCTGCTAAGAATGCACCCCACTCCATTTGATTCAGTGACACATTAATGCCCAATTTCTCCAATTGAGTTTGAACAACCTGTGCAACACGAATACGTTCGGCATTGTTATCACCAACATACAAGCGTAAGGTAAATCCACCGGTTGGCCATTGCGATGCCGCAAGGAAATCTTGTGCCATTTGTTCATTATATGGAACTGGATCAATGTTTGGATTGTAACCAAAGACAGAACTGTTGATAGGACCAGTCATTTGTGTTCCAACATTGTTGTAAATCGCTTCGACAATAGAATCAACATCAATCATGTGTGCAATTGCCTTACGGACGTTAGCGTCTTTTAAGTAAGGATTACTTGCCCAGTTTAAGCCGAGATATTCTGCACCTAAGTTTGGTGTATTGATTAAGGTCAATTCTGGATTTCCCGTGACAACAGGAATGTCAGATGGAGCGACATCATACGCAATATCAATTTCTCCATTTTCTAGACCAATGACACGAACGTTCGATTCACGAATCGTTCTAAACTCTAAGTTTGCGACTTGAGCTGGTTCACCCCAGTAGTCAGCAAAACGTTCAAGGACGACTTTTTCTCCAACATTCCATTCAACAAACTGGAATGGTCCTGTACCAACTACACCTTGGCTACCATAATCTTCACCCGCTTCCTCAACCGCACGTTGATTCTTAATCGACGTTGCTGGGTGAGCTAAGTGAGTAATAAATGGTCCAAAGGCATATTTTGTTCCGATACGAATGGTGTAATCATCGACCACTTCAATTTTATCTGGGTCAATCGCACCAATAATATGACCAATGGTTGGAGATTCTGATGCTCGTCGGAATGTATATGCGACGTCAGCAGCAGTAAATGGATCGCCATTGTGGAAGACAACGTCTTCACGTAATTTAAACTCAAACGTATTATTACCAATTTCACTCCAAGAAGTCGCTAATCCTGGCAATAATTCCAAATCGTTGCTTTGAAGAACAAGCGTCTCGTAAATTTGACGTGCAATACGAGCGGTAGCGATATCGTTCGTTGCGTGCATGTCAAATGTGACCGGATCTGCCCCACTAGCAACAACTAATATCGTATCTTCTGAGCTAGCACATGCAGAAAGGGCTGTAAACGAGAGTAAGACTAATGCTAAAAATGATAATTTTTTCATAAAATTTTCCCTTTCGTGATTTCAAATAATATATATACTAATTCTAATTAAGTCAAGTAAATTACAGATTAAATTATATTGAAAGCGATTTAAACGCTAAGTTGTGAATAAAATTGCATTAAAAAACGCTTCATCCCTCTTGCATTAGTTATAATCAACAACTAATGAATGAGACAAAGCGTCGTGTATATCAAATGGAGCAGGTGAGGGGAATTGAACCCCCGACTACGCCTTGGCAAGGCGTCGTTTTACCACTAAACTACACCTACATTTTTAGCGGGCATTATTAGATTACCACAACTAAAAATAAAATTGTACCCAAGAATTACAATTCAAAATCGAGAATAAATTGTTCCAATGCTTGCTCAAACGAAGCATATACTTCAATTTGATGACTTGTCAAACTCCCGACGACAAACGAATTGTAGCCAACTGGACTCTCAATCCCCGATGCTTGGTTACGTAATAGTCGTAAATCACTAAAAACGGGGTATATCTTTAACTCTTTGCCTTGGCGATACTTTTCGATCGCCATTCCCAGTTCCACAAGTGTTCCAGAGTCATTCGTTGCCAAGTCAAAAAAGAAGACATTGGCTGCATCAATATGAGAAGTGTCTTTATTAAAGATCTCAGCAGATGCAACCGGTGTATCAACAGCAAACGGAAGTTCTAGTGGATTCGCGACAAACCCTCGTTCGTTAACGACCTCTCGCAGTTTTTTCCCTTCATACAATCGTTGTTTTTGATCGGCTTCGGTAAACAATGGGCCGGCATTATAAATATAAATCATCGCATCACCTCACACCTAGTATACAAAAAAGGGCAAGGCCCTTTTAAAGTTGCTTGACGGTATTTGCCATTTCAATCGCAGAAATCGCAGCGCTATACCCATTGTTGCCTGCTTTGGTCCCTGCACGTTCAATCGCTTGTTCAATTGTGTTGGTCGTTAAAACACCAAAGATGACTGGTACTCCTGTTGCCATTGCCGCATCGGCAACGCCACGAGCTGCAGCCCCAGCGACATATTCAAAGTGCGGTGTCGCTCCTCGAATCACAGCGCCTAATGTAATCACAGCATCCACTTTGCCTTGTTCGGCTACTTTTTTGGCGATGAATGGTATTTCATACGCTCCTGGTACCCAAGTGACAGCAATGTCTGATTCCTTGACGCCGTGACGAACCAACCCATCAACCGCTCCATCGAGAAGTTGTTTGCCAATCATGTCATTGAATCGACCGATGACAATGTGAAACTTTAACCCAGTAGCAATTAAATTAACATTTGTTACGTTCATTTTCTTTCCTCCATTTGTAGTAAATGACCTAACTTGTTTTGTTTGGTTTTTAAATAAAATTCATTGCTTTCGTTATGATTCATTTGAATCGGAACTCGTTCACTGACGGTGAGACCATATCCCGACAATCCACTAATCTTTCTTGGATTGTTCGTCATTAGTTTCAGCGAACGAACACCAAGTTGACGTAAAATTTGTGCACCAATACCGTAATCTCTTAAGTCAGCAGGAAATCCTAGTGCGATATTGGCTTCAACCGTATCCATCCCTTGGTCTTGTAAGTGATAGGCTTTGATCTTATTGATCAAGCCAATCCCACGACCCTCTTGACGCATATACAGTAGTACTCCTTTGCCTGCATCTTCAATGTTCTGCAAGGCAGCTTCTAATTGTTCCCCGCAATCACAACGTTTGCTTCCCAGTACATCACCGGTCAAACATTCTGAGTGCACACGAACCAATACGTCATCACCAGGTTGAATCGTTCCTTTGACCAACGCGACATGATGTTCTTTGGTCAATTTGTTTTCAAAGGCAATCACTTGAAAGTCACCGTGATCAGTAGGCAGCACCGCTTCACTTGCTCGAACAACATACGAGTCGTGATCCAAACGGTAGGCAATCAAGTCAGCAATCGTTATAAACACCAAATCATGATCTTTGACATACTGTTCCAAATCGGGAACCCGAGCCATCGTTCCATCTTCTTTCATGATTTCACAAATGACGCCTGCTGGTTCTAAGCCCGCTAACCGAGCCAAATCCACCGCAGCTTCTGTATGTCCTGCTCGTTTTAATACTCCACCAGGTTGTGCAATCAACGGAAAGATATGTCCTGGTTTGCGAATGCTTGCTTCCGTCGCCTTCGAGCTTGCTGCTTGAAGGATTGTAGCTGCTCGTTCTTTCGCAGAAATTCCTGTCGTAGATTCGATTGAATCAATGGATTCCGTGAAGTTCGTGTAAAACAAGTCCGTGTTGTCTTTGACCATCGGTTTCAATCCAAGCTTATGCGCATGGTCTTCTTCGATGGGCATACAAATCAATCCACGACCGTGGGTGGCCATAAAGTTGATGGCATCTGGAGTCACTTTTTGTGCGGCCATCAATAAGTCCCCTTCGTTTTCGCGGTCCTCGTCATCGACGACAACAATCATTTTTCCTGCTGCAATCGCAGCAATCGCTTCTTCAATAGTAGAAAATGAAGTCATACTAATATCCCTTCTTCGCCAAATCCTCTAAACTTAGGGAATTTGTTTGACCCATGGTAAATCGTTCAATGTATTTCCCAACGAGATCGTTTTCCAAATTGACCGTATCCCCTACCGACTTGGCAAGTAATGTAGTGTGATCTTTGGTATGGGGAATGATTGATACTTCAAACGAGTTCGCTTGGACTGAGGCAACCGTTAAACTGATTCCATCAATCGCAATGCTACCTTTTTCAATAATGTATCGCATTAATTTGTCATCGCATTGTACTTGAACCCACCAAGCGATGTCATCTTGACGAAGTGACTGAATGACACCGGTGCCATCGATGTGACCACTCACCATGTGTCCACCCAACCGGTCACCCATGGCAAGTGCACGCTCTAAGTTCACTTTTGCACCTTGTTCCAATGCGCCTAAGTTCGTTCGTGCTAGCGTTTCATTCATCGCTTCGACACGAAAACTATCTTTGGTTTGTTCCACCACGGTCAAACAAACTCCATTGGTTGATATGCTGTCGCCAAGTAATGTTTTTTCTAATACCTTGGATGCTTGGATTTCTAACACAGCACTGTTTGCGCCATGTTGAATGGTTTTAATGGTTCCTATTTCTTCAATAATTCCTGTAAACATTATTCCGCCTCCTTTGGGGTGTATATGGTGCATGTATCTGATCCAATGGATTCTGTTTGAACTAAAGTAAAGTGTTTGCCAATGTCATAGACAAAGGGTAGTAATGAGATTTGATCATCCGATTCGATCGTTGGGCTTTGAAAGACAATCCAACGATTAACCCATTTTTCACTAAGTAGTGTTTGGAGAAGTCTTGCACCTGGTTCAATCAGTACTTCATCGATCAACTGTTGACCCATGTGCGCGAACACACTGGACAATGGTAATCGTTCTTCTGATGTTTCGATGTCATACACGACTACCCCTAACGCTTCCATTGCATCTTTCCAACCCGTATCAACCCCTTGTTTAACGTAAATGTAAGTAGGGATTTCATTGGCAGTTTGGACAATCTTTGCACTAAGTGGTGTTCGACCAAGTGAATCCAAGACGATGCGAATCGGTTGGGTTTCACTCTTCACATGGCGAACATTCAACATCGGGTCATCAGCGAGTACCGTCGCAACACTAACCATTACTGCCTTAGTAGCGGCACGCAGCTCGTGAACGCGCGTTCGTGATGCTTCACTGGTTACCCATGGTCCCGATGCACTGGTGATCTTTTGATTCGCGCTGATCGCTGATTTGACAACAACAAACGGTCGTTTTGTTTTGATGAAATGGATAAACCGTTCATTGAGTTCCTTTGACTGTTTTTTTAAAATCCCAGTTTGAACCCGAATCCCCGCTTCTTTTAATGCAAGAATTCCTTTGCCGTAAACCATCGGATTGGGGTCCTGCATCGCAATAAATACTTCTTCGATACCACTATCAATGATCGCATCGACACAAGGAGGGGTCTTCCCGTGATGGGAACACGGTTCGAGTGTGACATACATCGTTGCTCCGGTTACGTCCTCTGTTGCCTCACGTAACGCCATAATTTCTGCATGTGGTCCACCGTACATCTGATGGTACCCTTGACCAATAATGCGGTCGTCTTTGACAATCACGGCCCCAACCAAAGGGTTTGGATGAACGGCTCCTTGACCAAGTTTTGCTAGCGTAATCGCTTGTTGCATATATATTTTGTGGTCCATAGTAAAAGCCCCGCTTTGTAACGGGGCAAAAAGCACAACAAAAAGTTGGTAGTATGTTTCTTCTTTTTATCCAGACTATACTGTCGGTGTAGGAATCAAACCTACTCAGCTTTCGCTCACGGACTTTACCGTCGATCGGGAATTTCACCCTGCCCCGAAGAATATTTAGTTATGACTTATTATAAAGCTAATCATGAATTTATTGCAAGGTTATCGCTTATACTCATTATCTGGATGTGGTTTTTGAATAACATCTCCAACCAGGGTATAAAAATTACCCCCGATTCGCGAAACCGGATTCAGTGCTTTAATATCAACGATTCCATCTTTAATGACCGAATCATCAATTACGAGATTTACCACATCAAAGATAAACATATCGTTTGTTGGTAGGTCAACAATCTTATTCAATTTGCATTCAAATCGAACGAGTGTCCCTTCGAGACTCGGTGTAGCAACCACATCACTAGGTATGGTTGGTAAATCCAACACCTCAACTTCACTCAAGTTCATTTCAAATTTGTGTGCGGATTTATTTACGGCATCAATATGAATCGCGCTTGGAATATGAATCACACATTCGTTGGTTCGAGTGATATTTTGACCCGTGTGTTTTAGTTCGCCTTCATGACGACCAATGGAGACCATTACCATTGGGGGTCTAGTGTTTACGCCGCCAAAAAAACTATAGGGAGCAAGGTTAATTGTTTCATCTATATTTACAGTAGTAATCCAAGCAATCGGTCGAGGAACCAAGGAACCACTGAATAATTGAAAGAAATAGCGGGCATTCGTTGAACTAGGTTGAAATGTTGCCATTAGGCGTTCCTCCTGTCATAACGATTAATATCTTCTTCACTACACCATCCGGTTTTAACCAACCATTCATGTTGGTCTTTGATATGTTTTTTAGCCTCGATCAACGATAGTTGTGGTTGATGAATAAAGCGTTGCTCATTCTCTTTCACGGAAGACAATCCGATTTCCTTACGACGTTGATTGATCGTTTTGACACTATCGTTGCACCAATACATAGTCATTCGACCTTGCTCGTCGTAATCATACTGAGTTCCATAGCGTTGTGGTTGACGTTCAAAACTTCGAATGCGGTCCTCTAAATATGCAACATAAACTGGAATAGGATGTGAGAGCTGCATTAGTAACTGGTACATTTTCTTCATAAAACCAGGCATGCTAATCGCATGTTGAATAATCAAAAAAACACCATCTGCAATATCTTTGGAAGAGGTCATGAGGTCGTCCAAGGAAATGGTCTTTAGAACTTCATCTAAAAATCGAGCATTTTCCTCATGAATCAAACGCATTTCATCTGAATATCCTTGGGTATTTGTTAGTGTTCGCGCAAAAGCTTGATCTCGTTGAACTCGTTCAACAATCTGTGCGTAAATTTCGATAGGAACTTTCATATTATATAATCATCGACAAACTTTCATTAATCCTGTCATTAATGTATCACGATTTGAAGTGATAAAAAAAAGACCTTTCGGTCTTATGAACGAGGTGGTGGCTTCGGCCGGAATCGAACCAGCGACACACGGATTTTCAATCCGTTGCTCTACCAACTGAGCTACGAAGCCTTACATTTACAATAAGTGGCGGTCCGGACGGGACTTGAACCCGCGATCTCCAGTGTGACAGACTGGCATGTTAACCACTACACTACCGGACCAACAATGGTTGCGGAGGGAGGATTTGAACCTCCGACCTCCGGGTTATGAGCCCGACGAGCTACCAGACTGCTCTACTCCGCGCTGTCTAATCATGCGCGTTGCTTCAAATGCGCTCATACATAGTACCACTTACGACATTTTTAAGTCAAGGCAAATCCCGAGTTTGCTGGAAACAAAAAAACAAGGCAGAAGGCCTTGTTTTATCGTAGATACATCTTTCTAAAACTATACACAAACACTCCAACAAATCCTACAGCCAGTGCGCCAACAACCGATGCAACGAGTACTCCAAGATTCAAATCAATCGGTTCACTTGGAGGGTCTGTTGGAACAGGTTCTGGCTCGGGTTCTGGTGTTGGTTCTGGTGTTGGTTCACTTAATGAGATGGCATTGGTTGGTAGTTCTAATGTCCCAGCACTTGTTTGAACATCATAATCGAGTTTGACCGTGATGGTTTGTTCATCAAATGCTAACGGGATTTGTGTGCCTGCAACTAACTGGGAAACCGTTCTTGTTTCCGTCACACACTCATCGGAGTTACTGTCACAAACAACAACTTCAGCAATCGATACAACTGTTAAGTCAACATCTACTAAGGTTAAGTTGATTGTGACTTGTTCATCGGCAACTGCCCCTACATTAATTGCTGCAGTTGGCGTGGTTAATGTTGTCAAGGTTCGTGTTTGAATGTCTCGAGAGACCAATAGTTGCGCACCGTTATTGTAGTCAATAATCAATCGATAACTTGTGTTTGCTTCCAATTGATCGAAACTGACGGTACTTTCGTTGTTGCTAACTGGAATCGCATTTCCTACTTGAGATTCACCCCGGAACAATCGAGCAAGGACGGATTGTCCAGAGAAATCTCTCAAGTTCAAATCAATCGATAATTGAGATGTGGATGGGCGAATCCGAACCACATCTATACTAATGTTTGGCATCGTTCGATATGTCGTAACGACTGGTTTGTACGTTCGTACTCCTCGACCATCCAGAATATTATAATCTAGTTCAATTTCCACTCGGTACGATGAATCCGCTGCCAATCCAGTAAAGGTTATCGTTTGCGCGGTTTCTCGTTGGAACGTTGTTCGCACTAGAGTTTCGGTGCGAAGTGGACTTGCTTGGTCACCGAAGATTCTTACGGTTCCTGCCACAAACGCAGCATCAGGGTCAGTTGGTTGAAGCACTAACGTAAGAGTGGTGTTGGTTCGAGTGAACGAAGCCACTTCAACAGTGGGAATCGTTTTAATTGTTTTAAATGGCTGAATAACAAAGGATGGCGTTAACGCTGAAGGGGTCAATCGACCACTACGAGAAACTTCACCTTTATCATCATCCAAATCATACGTCACATGAATCGAAAGAACATAATCAGTATCTGATTTAAGATTTTCAAATTTCAAGTTACTTCGACCTGGATCAATTGCAATTTGATTGACGATAGCATCTCCTTCATACAAAACCACGGATGCTCGAATCAACGCATTGTCTGGGTCGTCCAAAATTACACTAAACAACACTTCGTCATCGACAATGTCGATCAAAACAGCTGGAATGCTGCCTGTCGGTAATCGTTTGGCAGTTTTGAATGTATATTCCTCAATCAAGTCTGATGTCACTTGAACAATACTCATCGAACCATTTTGTGTTTCGGTCCATACGTCATAATCACCCAAGACTTTTAATGTGTATTCTACATTAGGAAGTAATCCAGTAATCACTCGGCGGTTTAACCCATTCAATAAGGTAATGCCATCTGGATTCACTAGGTCATTGCCTTGGAAGACATACGCAACAGGGTTTGTTAAATTAGCGACTGAGACATTGACTGTCGCTTGGTTTTGTTCAACCGCAACTACACTGTAAGAAGAAGTTGGTAATAAAAGATTGGTAATATGACGAGCAGTGGCAATCAGATAACCACCTTCGCGAACTTGAATATGATAGTTTTTCCCAACGGTCAATCCCGTAAATTCAACCTCTGTTGTTGCGGAAGATACCGCTTGAACAAGGTCAATTCGCTGAGACTTGACGGGGTTTCCAGTGTATGGACCAACGCCTTCAAACAAGAACACATCAATTAGACGCGCTTGATTTACATTCTTAAGTGTCGTTACATCAAGTGTAATGGATGTTTGCGTCGATCGGATGTTTTCAATTTTTCCGGTGACTTCAGGATTCAAACGTAACGTATCAATCAGATACTTATCGCCAGCTGATGCACCATTTAAAGTCGCATCAGTCACTGTAGCGGAGCTTTGCATCGTATACGAACCGACAATCTTAATGTTGTAGTTGACTTGTCGATCCCGTAGCGCAGAGAACGTATAGGACTGCGTTCCAAGACTCAATGGGATTGTAGCAACCAATACTGTACCATTGTACAATTCTGCTTTTGCTCCAGCAGAAGTCAATACGCGGTTAAAATCATTCAATTCAATAAGTGCTGTGATGGTTGTGTCTGTGCTTTCGGTACTTAAGACTCTCGCAGTAGGAATCGATCGATCTCGAATCACTGCTCCTGTTTGTAAGTTATATTTAGCAATGTTGCCATGAATATCAACAGCTTGCACTTCATAAATGTATTCAAGGTCTCCATAAAACGCCGTCTTAATGTCAAAGGACATACGAACGCGACCATTTAGACCAGCAGCAATTGTGGCTTGGACCGGACGACCATTAACAAACAAACGATACGTACTTGGGTCACTTGAGATATTGACATCACTCGAAGGATCAAACTCTACCTCAATGGTTGCGTTCACTCCTGCAATGGGTGAGTCATCATTTCCATTAACAATCAGAGTTCTACTAGAAGGTAAACTTGGTGGCTCTACCCGAACGTCAAACGAGATTTCCGAACGATTCATCGCTCGATCCATCACAATAACTCGGTAAGTCCCATTGGTCTGTATGGTGCGAAGAAACGTTTGCAAATTAGAACCAGTTCCTACTTCTTTTCTAATCTCTGTGCTTCCTCTTAGGACTTCATACGAAGCAATATCACTCAATGCATTGGTGACTTCAAGTGTCGTTCTAGTAATGGAGTTCACCGTCGCACCAGAGGCAGTCAAATAGACAGCCGGAGATTGATTGCGATCTAAATATCGAATATCAAAAGTTGGAGCAACCGAATCATAAACAAAGGTTCTTGTTAACTCTGAAGAGCGATTGCCCGCGGCATCAATCGCAACAACTCGCACCGAGACTCTTGCACCTTGAGAAAAGCTCAATCCACTAAATATATTTGTGTAAGTAACTGCGGTCGAACCACTTTGAACCACCGCATATGTAGCAGAGTCAGATGCTCGAACAGCAACTTCATATGAAGTTACTGTGCTTGTAGACGCGGTAAAGGCTACCGATTGAAAGTTACCACCACTATCTCCTGTCAAAATGTCATTGGTTGCATTTCTTACAACCAAGGCAGTAGGAGGATTTGGAGCCGATGAATTCAACGTATATTGAATCGTCGTGGGAGTCGTATTTCGATTTCCCGCCTTATCAATAGAGAAGACTTGGAACGTAATCACTCGGTCAGCAAACGACGACGCAAAGCTAACCGTATAACTGTTCCCGGTCACATTTGCATCAAGTAGCGTTGAACTAATTCCTGTATGAAGATAACGAACTTCATACTGAGCAACCGCATCATCACTATTCTGTCCGGTATCGTTTGCGCCTGACCAATTGATTTTAAAGTTTCTTAAATTACTTGTTGTACCAATCGACACATCACTCAAGTTGGTAAAATTTAAGCCGCCCACTGCAGCTGGTGCCGTGGTATCAACAATAAAGGTAATAGTGTTACTTGTTTTAGGTGTTGTATCAGTATCTTCCACAACGGTTAACGTGTATGTGCCTTCAGGAAGATTGGCACCATCAAAAATACTATATTGAGAGGTTTGGGGACTTGAATTTAAAGGGACCTCAACTCCTCCGGATGTATAGAACACATTAAAGTTATTTACTGACGTTTCCGACCACGTCAAACGGGCCTCACCGATTCGGTTGGTATAAAATGTTCTGCCAGACGTACCATCAAAAACAACTTGTGATCCGACAATCGGATTTCCCAAAGCATCGTATCGGTTTAAGGTGACATCAAAGTTTCCGTTTGCTTGGATATTGATTGCATTAAAGACAACCACAACCATTAGTGTCATAAAAAACAAACGTAATTTATTGAGCTTCATCAATCCACTCCTTATTAAGAGGTTCAATTCAAACTCATTTTACAGTAATAAGCCAAATCTATCAAACGAAAAAAGTATGAGATTTGAAGACATATCTAAAATTCCCAAATAAAAACTGCCTTATAGGCAGTTATGGCGGAGGAAGAGGGATTCGAACCCCCGCGCCGGTTTCCCGACCTGACGGTTTTCAAGACCGTTCCCTTCAGCCAGACTTGGGTATTCCTCCGTGTTGGTGGACCTTGCAGGACTCGAACCTGCGACCAATCGGTTATGAGCCGATTGCTCTAACCAGCTGAGCTAAAGGTCCTTAATGATCAACAATAGTGCAAAATTATTATACCACCCAAATGAGTGTTTTCAACGACTAATTCAAGGCCGTTGGCCAAGCATGGATTGATAGATCACAATTGAAGTTGCAACTCCAACATTTAGTGAATCGGCTTCACCCACCATTGGGATTTTTATCAATGACAGGTTTGAATACTGATAAAATTCTTTCGTTACGCCAAATTTTTCACTACCTGCAATGATTGCGACATTACCCTCGTAATCCACTTCATTGTAGTTTGCATTGGCGGATGTATCAGTTAAGTACATTGTAAATCCGTATTTTTGAAGCCAGTACATTGTTTCTTCGACCTCGGCTTGGACAATGGGAACAAACAAAGCCGTGCCCATACTCGCTCGCATAAACTTTGGATGCGTAATGCGAATTCGCTTGTTTGTAAGAATAACAGCATCGATCCCGGCACCATCACAACTTCTTATAATTGTTCCGACATTTCCTTGTACTTCTAGTCCATCTAGAATCACAACACGCATGTTGTCAGCAATTGATAATTGGTCAAGCGTTTTGATTGGAAATTCAGCAATCACCATCAAGCCAAACTTTGTCTCTTCTTTGTCAATGATTGTTTCATACGTTTTTTGCGAAATCACATATCCCTTGGCTGCATTCAATTGCTCTAGTAAGGAAGGAATTTCAGATGCCTTTGCGACTTCTTGGCAATACAAAAAATAATCAATTTTTAGGTTCGCTCTAAGTGCTTTTTGGATGGAATCATAACTGGATAAAACAACCCACTTATGTGGGTTTGGTTTTCGATTGTTATTGATATTGTAGATGTTTCTTACTAAGGCGTGTGTTCGGCCAATCGCTTCATAAACTTTCATCATTCACCAAGGAGTATTGTATCACGAGGTATGTGATAACGTTTGATACGCTTGGACAATTAGCTCGTGAAGTGGATCGGTTACCGCAACTCCTGTGATAATCGAGATTGCCGAACTCAAATGAGTTTGAATACGTTCTTGAATTTGCGCAACATCAGGATCAGACGCATCATCGTATGCAAGTCCTAAAGCAATCGCTTTTGCTAAAGCGATAGGTTTGATTCCACGTTGCATCAATTCTCTCGCTGGTTTCACGAAACGGTCATCATAGGACAATTTTCGCAATGGATTTCTTCCCACTCTAGCAACTTCATCGACAATGTTTTTATTCTTGAAGCGCTGGATAGTCTGAGTGACATATTCTTGTTGAACTTCGAAAGAAAAACCGTGTTCCAACATCAAATATTGTGATGTTTCCGCCAATACCGATTCGACAAATGTCTGTACAGCGGGGTTGCTGATTGCTTGATGAATTGTTTGAAAGCCTTTGGAATACGCATAGTAAGCAATCGCACAATGTCCAGTATTTACAGTAAATAGTTTTCGTTCAATATATGGTTTAAGTTCTGCTACGAAATGAATGTCTGCCAGTTCCAGCGTAGATAACATGTCTTTGGTTTCAATGACCCATTCAAAGAATGGCTCAACTTGGACAAATAACGGGTCAGCGTGTCGTTGTTGAGGCACAATGCGGTCGACTGCTGTGTTTGCAAACACAACTTGTTGCATCGGTTTCTTGGAATGCTTTTCAACCTCGACTTGCAATAACGAGCTCGCTGAAAGTGCATTTTCACAGGCAAAGATATGAAGTGGCGCGGTCGATGTTTTTTGATCGATGGCTTTTGCTAGTAGCGGCGCAATCAGTGGCAGTACTTTTACGCCAACCGAGGTCGTAATGAAATCAGCCTGCAACAGTGCCTCAATCACCGCAGCTTCTTCGCTAAGCGAAGACAATGCAGTTACTTGACGAACTTGCTCGATCACCGGAGGATCGCTTAACATCTCAACCTCATAGGATTGTCGGCTCTTTAATGCCTGTACGACGGTTTCATCAACGTCAACAAATGTTACTTGGACACCTTGTTTGCTTAATAACCAACCAATGAATCCCCGGCCGATATTTCCTGCACCAAAGTGAACATTATTCATCGTCATCACCGAGTAACAGTTCAATGATTGATTCACGATGTTCTAACTTAGACGCCTTCAATACCACTTCTGGGTCGCTACAACTAATCGCAATACGGCTCAATATGTCCATATGGGTTCCGTCTTTGCCGGCAATCCCGACGACCAAGTACGCAGTTTCCTCGTCGAACTTCACTCCATTGGGTACTTGTAAGATACTAATTCCAGACTCATGAATCATCGCTTGAGATTCGCTGGTTCCATGGGGAATCGATAAGTGATTCCCAATATATGTTGTAACGATGTTCTCTCGTTCTAACATCAGATCAATATATTCTGGTGCAACAAATCCGGAATCAACTAACATTTGACCCGCTTGCACAATCACATCCGTTTTTGTCGTTGGAACTTCAATTCGGTTAACTTTTATTTTACTAATATCCATTATTCTTCTCCAATCATGTTGTGATTTATATATTGTTGGATACTATTGATGTCTTTTGTTTGTAACACACTTATGAACTCGGAGTGTCTGGTCAACATCACACTAATCGTATTGAACAATTGCTTCTCGCTATCGCTCATTTGTTCTGTCGACAGCATTATAATGTGTGTCGATGCCAAGAGTTCTCCTTGTAACATCGAGGGTACACTCATTGGTTGTGAATAGACTATCTCCACGAGTTGTTGCTGAATCACACTACTTCTTGCATGATAAATTGCTATTTTTGTTTCAGGGACACCAAATCCTATTTCTAAGTTATTACAAATTCTCTCTATTACTTGATCGGGGTCCGTGAGGATTCCTTGATCAAAGTGTTCCTGAACACTCTCGCTGATCAACGCTTTGTATGTCAGCACGCTAGTCTCACGCAACATAAAGATGGTTGAGTAATCCAGTTTGTTCTCATTGATCACAGAATGTGGACGAAACAATCCAATCCTGCGAATCATTTGTTTGATTTTTAAGATGTCAGACTCAAATAGCAACGGACTTACTTTAATGGTTCGTTCAGGATGCATCGAACTTTGTACGGTAGAAATAATAAAATCAAACGTTGCTGGGTCATACTTTGTAGAGTCCGATAACGATATATTTTCTAAGATTAAGCGTGGAAATTGATTGCGCAATCTAGTTGTTATCATCCGACTACTCCCCATTCCACCAATACAGACAACCAATGCTTTCAATTCAATTTGTTGGAGTAGCTGCTCTAACCTTGAGACAAACAACACAAACACTTCCGCAAGTGATGATTGATAATGATGCTGAGGAAGTAAATCCGCAACGACTTGATCTAACACTTCAAATACATTGGGATAATCCGTACGCAACACTTCAACAAGTAGTTCATCGGAGAACACCGTGGTTGAAGTTGCCTGTGCATGTTTAACAAACCACTGATATAAATCATCATAAAACCAGTGAATCATATGTCTTGGAATGTCATTGCGTTGCAGCAATTCGGCTAAGAATACTTCAAACCGTTCTTTTGATTCATATGCAACCTCAACAAGCAAATCTCGATTTAACCGAGCATTGATAAACTGAGTCACATCATATTGATCGCTAGTTGATAAATTCAGTTCCTTTAAGAAATCCATTGGAACTTCCACCCCACCAGCGTTAATCGGTCGGTCTTTCAGAGAACGACGCATCACGACCGCAACATAGACTGCAATCTCTAGAATAATTTGGTCATCACGAGGAATCGACTCCTTTTTATAATATGAAGTCACGCGGTCGATCACTTGATGGACTTGCTCCATCACAATCACTTCATTTACCGCACCGTGTAGATGAGGATGAATGAGTTCTGCAATTGACGTTCCCTCAAAGACCAAAACAACATTTAACTGATTGATCAAACGAAGCACCAACTCAAAGCTGATATAACGAAGGGCTTCTTCGTCTGCTTGAATCAATATTCCCGCGCTACGCTTGCGATCAATTTGACCACCATAAGCACTAACCATTGCTTCCAACTCATCAATCGCTTTGTTCACCATCGCTGGGCTGGCTTCTAATGTTTGTTGAAGTTGCAAAATTTTAATGTGCTCTGGTTGGTCCAATAAATCAGCAAAACAAAGGACCGTCCGTTCGACACTGGAATAATCAAACATCGGTATTTGCAACAACAACTCATTCTGCTTTTGTTCATCCCCCAACACGGCAATCAACTCATCGGTTGTTTGCAGCGTTAGTTGATAATCACGAAGCAACATCGCAATCGTTGCTAAATCTCGACGGATGGTTCTGGTGCTGACGTTATTTTTTTTGCTGAGAGTTATCAGTGAATTTGACTGATTAGGATTCAATAAATCCATCAGCACACTTCGTTCCCTTGCTGAAATATATCGCATATTCCCTCTACCATTATCTTACCACTTACCATGATAAGAAAGAGTGGTCCTCCATCATATGGAAGACCACTCTTCTTATAAGGAAGAAAATTCGTCGACTAATTTGTCGTATTCAGGACTACTGAGAAAATTCTCTACCGCTACAACTCGAACTTCAGGAACACGTAATTTCACCGAACCAACTAGTGATTTGTGAGTAACCACAACTTCACTATCTAGTGGGATTGCATTCACTGCATAGTTCTTAATGTTTAGTTTTAATCCTGCTTTTTTCATCTTGTCTCGCAATAGACTCGCTCCCATCGCACTGGAACCCATCCCTGCTTCACAAGCAAATACGACTCGTAATGGAACTTCTTTCAAATCTTCTTTGGCCTTTTTTCCAAAACCAAATGCCATTAGAATTAGTTCCCTTTCATTTCAGCGACTGCTGCTGCACCGACTTCTAAATCAGAGGTTGATTTATCCGTACGTAATAATGCAGACGCAACCAAGAAGGAAACGACAGCAGCCAAGGTGATTCCGAGTAACATCCCAACAAAATTGCCTTGAGGTGTTACTGCGATGTATGCAAAGATACTTCCTGGTGATGGAGTAGCAGTTAACCCAACATTTAATAGTGAGTTTGTCGCAACACCAGTCATTCCGCCAGCGATCGCTGCAAGAATTAGTTTAGGTTTCATTAAGATGTATGGGAAGTAAATTTCATGAATCCCACCAAAGAAATGAATGACAATTGCTCCAGGTGCACTTGCTTTTGCAACGCCTCTACCAAATAAGGTATACGCTAACAAGATTCCAAGTCCAGGTCCTGGGTTGGTTTCAATCATAAAGAAGATTGATTTTCCAGTTTCTGCAGCATCAATTGCACCCAAAGGAGCAAAGACACCAAAGTTGATCGCATTGTTTAAGAACAATACTTTTGCTGGTTCGACCAATACTGAAACGAAGAACAACAATCCAGCATCAACGATCCATCCAACAACATCACCAATACCATTTGTTAATCCTTCAACAACTGGACCAATCACATAGTATGCGGCAATCAACAGTAATAATGATGCAATTCCTGCGGAGAAATTCGATACAAGCATTTCAAATCCAGCTTTGACGCGGCCTTCAAATACTTCATCTAATTTCTTCACTACATATGCTGATGAAGGTCCAACAACCATTGCTCCTAAGAACATTGGAATTGAAGCTCCAACTACAACACCCATTGTTACCGTCGCGCCAACAACTCCGCCTCGACGACCATGAACGATGTAACCAGCGTTAAACCCAATCATAATTGGTAACAAGTAAACAATGATTGGTCCAACCAATTCAAGCAAATCTTCATTAGGCGTCCATCCCGTAGGAATAACAAATGCTGTCAACAATCCCCAAGCGATAAACGCGGAGATCGAAGGCATGATCATTTGGGCTAAATAGCCACCTAATCGTTGAATCTTTTCTCTCATATTTCCTCCATGGTAGCGTTTACACGCTATCTACCTTAATCATATCAATACGTCCAATCTTATGGATGAAAACAAAAAAACTGATTTGTCATTGAATCGTGACAAATCAGTTTTCATTGGTATGTATGGTGCCGATAGAGGGACTCGAACCCCCGACCTCATCCTTACCATGGATGCGCTCTACCACCTGAGCTATATCGGCATACAGTGCAATAACTATTATAACGACTCAGACTCTATCCATCAATGTTTCCAGAGAAAAAGAAAAAAAAGACCACCTTATGTGGTCAGTGCTAGTTCTTGATAAAAGCCTGCGGTGGATAATTGCAGATAAGGAATGGTATAAAACGCATTCAGGATATTTATTG